>JBOHXX010000325.1:0-3250 GCA_050737675.1 Pseudoxanthomonas sp. | reverse complement strand
ACCTTGCGGTCCGCGCCCGTGAACGACCTCGGGGGAGAGAGACCCGTCGTTCAGTACGCCATGTTCTGCGACCAGTAGGTTTCGATCTGCTGCACCAGTGCGGACGGCAGCGGCACGTAACCCAGCGCGGTGGCCTGGGCATCGCCGTTGGCATAGACCCAGCGGAAGAATTCCTTGGCGCCCTTGGCACCGGCGGCGTTCTTCGGCTGCTTGTACATCAGGATGAAATTGGTGGCGATGATCGGCCAGGACTGCGCACCCGGGGCATTGGTGTTGACCAGGTAGAAGTCCCTGGTCGCGCCCCAGTTGGCGCTGGCGGCGGCGGCGGCGAAGCTGTCGTCGCTGGGGACGATGAAGTTGCCGTCCGCGTTCTTCATGCGCGAGTAGGCCATCTTGTTCTGCAGCGCATAGGACAGTTCGACATAGCCGATGCCGCCCTTGATCTGCTTCACGTAGGCGGCCACGCCCTCGTTGCCCTTGCCGCCGATGCCCACCGGCCACTTGACCGTGGTGCCTTCGCCGACCTGGCTCTTCCAGTCGCCGCTGACCTTGGACAGGTAGTTGACGAAGTTGAAGGTGGTGCCCGAGCCATCCGAACGATGCACGATGGTGATCTTCAGGTCGGGCAGCTGCAGGCCGCCGTTCATGGCGACGATGGCCGGGTCGTTCCACTTGGAGACCTTGCCCAGGAAGATGTTGGCCAGGGTCTCGCCGTCCAGTTTCATCGCGCCAGCGGCGACGTCCGGCACGTTGATCACCGGCACGATGCCGCCGATCACCGACGGGAACTGGGCCAGGCCGGCCTTGGCCAGCTCTTCCGGCTTCAACGGCGCATCGGAGGAACCGAAATCGACGGTGCCGGCCTTGATCTGGGCGATGCCGCCGCCGGAGCCGATCGACTGGTAGTTGACCTGCTTGCTGCTGGCCTTGGCGTAATCGGCCGACCACTTGGACATGGCCGGGTACACGAACGAGGCGCCGGCGCCGGTGACGTCGGCGGCCGATGCGCCGGCCGAGAATGCGGCCGCGATGGCCAGCACCGCGACGCGGGATTTGAGGGAGTTGAACACTGGGGTGGCTCCTGTGAAGTGGAAGATGCGGGTCATCCCGCTGGCGGCTATTCCATAACCATTTCGTGACACTGCCGCGACGGTCGCATGACAGGAAGATGACGCCGCCGTCGGCCCCAGCCGCAGGCGGCGGGCTGCGGACGCGGGTGGGGGGGGCGGGCCTGCCATGGCAATTCACCCGGGGACGAGCCCGGCGGCACGTGAAAGGCAGGGAAGCCCTGCACGCCCGGGAGCCTGCTTCACCGCAGCGGTACCGGAGCCGGGGCAGGTGGGAGGCGTTCCAGTCAAAAAGCCTCGTGCACGAGGCAAAAAGGCTGGTGCTTCAAGCAAAGAGGCTCGCGCACGAGGCTGAAAGACCGGCGCTCCAGGCAGAAGAGCCCCGCGCACGAGGCAAAAAGGCTCGCGCTTCGAGCAGAAGATCCTCGTGCACGAAGCAAAAAGACCGGCGCTCCAGGCAGAAGAGCCTCGCGCACGAAGTAAAAAGGCTCGCGTTTCGAGCAGAAGAGCTTCGCGCTCGAGGCAAAAAGGCTCGCGCTTCGAGCAAAGAGACTCGCGCACGAAGCAAAAAGGCTCGTGCTCCGGGCAAAAAGCCTCGTGCTTCCAATAAACAGGGCGGGGTGCCTGCAGAAAAGGCCGGCACCCGACACGGAGGCTTGAGCTGCCGCTCCCACAACCATAAGGGACACGCAAAAAAAGCGCGGCCGGAGCCGCGCTTGAAATGAAACCAGTGAGAGGAGGGGGTGTCGCAGATTACCAGTAGAACTGGGCGCGGGCTTCGATGACGTTGGGGTTGTCTTCGAGGACGCCCTTTTCCTGCTTGACCGCCACGTAGTTGAGCATGAACTTGAAGTTGGAGCGCCAGTACCAGTTCACGCCCGCGGTGACGCTGTCCATCTCGCCGCCGACCACGGCGCCGTCGGTCAGGTCGATCGTGTCGTAGCGCAGGCCGAGCTGCCACAGGCCCTTGTTCGGATCGTTCGGCAGGCCGGTGGTCGGCACGCCGGACTTGTAACCCCAGGTCTCGCCGGTGACGTTCCACAGGCCGGACACGTAGTAGCCGCCGCCGCTGAAGTCCTGCAGGCCATCGGTACGCTTGACGTCGATGTTCATGTATTCGGCCTGCAGCTTGAACGGACCGTGGACCCACAGTCCTTCCACGCCCAGGACGCTGGCGCGGTCGGTGCGGTTGTTCAGGCTGCCGATGCTGGTCAGGCTGCTGCCGGTATCCACGAAGCGGGTCGGGACGATGTCGGCCATCGGCCGCGCGCGCAGGCGGATTCCGTCGCTGTCGGTGTCCTTGTCCAGGTAGGAGGCGCCGAAATGCAGGATGTTGCCGGCCTCGTTGATCGGGGCCCAGTAGCCGCGCAGGGCGTAGCCGCTGCCGTGCTCGCGGTTGCGGGTCAGCTCACGGCCGAAGTAGCTGGCGGTCAGCGCCCAGTTGTTGTCGCCGTAGTTGTACTGGACGCCGGTGCGGCGCGGCGTGCCCAGGCTGTTGGTGATCGAGGACTTCGTGATGAAGTCGTTGTTCTTGGTCGAGGACAACTCTTCCATGGTCGCGCCCGGCTGCTTGAACTGGCCGGCCTGGATGAAGTGGTTGGCATTGTTGCCGAACTTGTATTTGACGTTGGCGTCCAGCCACTTGTCGTCCTTGGCGTCGAAGCCCAGCACCCATTCGATGTTGCCCGGGCCCTGGCCCTTCAGCACCAGCTCGGCGCGGCGCAGTTCCTGCAGGTAGTCCTTGCCGTCGAGGTCGGTCGAGGAGTCGGCGCCGTAGTCGATGCCGTCGGTGTCGAAATTGTAGAAGTCGGCCTGGAGCAGGCCTTCGAAGGACACTTCCGAGCCGCCGATGACGTCAAGGGCGACTTCGGCGTGCGCGGCCGGCGCGGCGATAGCCGCCAGCAATGCGAGAGCGAGGGTGTGGCGTTGGATTTTCATGGGTTGGCCATTGGGCGTGAGGAGGTGACGCCGCGCAGGCTAGTCCGTGAACTTTGCGTTATTGTGACAAAGCTGTCTTATTTCGCTGCGATGACACTTTTTCTATCCATTACCCGGCCCGGGTGCGCTGGGGAGCCGCGCTTTCCGGCATCATGCCGGCCCCGGAACCTCCCCCTGGAGCGGCCATGGATAATCCCGCCATCGATATCGTCATCTACCACAACCCCGCATGCGGCACTTCGCGC
>JBOHXX010000324.1:0-3259 GCA_050737675.1 Pseudoxanthomonas sp. | reverse complement strand
AAGTAAGGGGACGCAAGCGACCGATCGAGATCCTGTTCAACCTGGAACACCCCGACGGCCCGCCGCTCGCCGAGACCGAAGTGGAAAGCAACGACGACTCCCCATTCACGCCGGACGACGAGCTCGCTGACGACGAGACGGAAGAGGCAGGTGACAACGAGCAGGGCCTACTGGCGCAGCTCAACCGCCGCACGTTCGTAGTCTCCAGCCGCAACCTGCGTGCCCAGCCCAACTGGATTTCCGTCAGCGAGGTGTTCGCCAACGCCAACGATGCTGAGCTGCTGGAGCGAGCCGGGATCGAATCGTTCAAGGATCCGCGTTTCCAGAAGTACTCCGACCGCCTCAAGAAACTGCGCGCGATCAAGGACTACCAGTACGTAGTGCACGTACTGGAGCGCGCGATGAGCTACGAGGAGGTCACCGAGATCTTCGTGCGTGTGAACTCTCTGGGCGCAAAGCTGAAATCGTCGGACCTGGCGCTGGCACAGATGACCTCCCGCTGGCCTAACCTGCTCAAGGAGCTGGAAGCGTTTCAGGACGAATGCGAACAGAGCTGGTTCACCATCGATCTTGGACAACTGGTGCGCGCCATCGTGGTATTCGCCACCCAGCAGTGCTTGTTCCGCCGTGTGGCCTCTACCCCCGTGGAGCAGCTCAAGGCCGGCTGGGAGCAAGCCAAGGAAGGACTACGATTTGCAATCAACTTCCTGCGCGCCAATGCCGGCATCGAAGACGAAACGCTGCTCTCGTCGCCAATGTTCATACACGCCCTGGCTGCAGTAAGCCGGGTCAAGGACAACAAGCTGACTGTGGTCGAACAGCGCGCGCTGCTTCACTGGTTGCTGGTCGCCAATGCCCGCGGTCGCTATTCACGAGGTTCGACAGAGACTTTGCTCAATGAGGATCTGGCGATCATCTTCCGCACGGGCAACATCGCAGCCCTGCTCGAACCTGTGCGCGGTCAGTTTGGCCGCCTGCACATCGAACCCGGTGATCTGGCCGCGCGCGGTGCCAACAGCCCGCTGTTCTCATTGTCGTACCTCGCCCTGAAGGATGCCGGTGCCAAGGACTGGTACAGCGGACTGGGCCTGTCGCTCACCCATCAAGGCCGGCTGCACTTCATCCAATGGCACCACATCATCCCGAAGTCACTGCTCAAGCAGCGCTACGAGACCGGCGAGATCAACGAAATCGCCAACATGGCTTTCATCACCGGCCAGACCAACCGCCGGATCAGCAACAAGCAGGCCAGCAGCTATCTCCCCGACATCGTGGCCAAACAGGGTGTGGCGGCGCTGGAAGCCCAGTGCGTACCGACCGATCCGACGCTGTGGGAGCTGGATAACTATCGCGAGTTCCTGCAGATACGCCGGGAAGCGCTGGCGACCTGCATGAACGCATTCATTGCCAAAAAGGCAGGCCTGCAGGTCGACACGCCACACCCCGAAGCCGTCGTTACTGGATGATCAAGGTCGCATGACCACCCTCTCCTATCGAATCACCCGCGGCAAACACGCAGGCCAGGTTCTTACGCCCCACGCGCACGAGGACGGCAGCTTCGTAGTGAGCAAGAGCCGCTTCGTCGCGGACTACATTCGTGTCAAATCCGAAGCAGAGCTACCCGAGTGGCTGGCAAAGGGCTATCGGTTACGCATGAGCAAGCCTGGACGCGCGCCGAGCCTGATCATGCCGGAATCGATCCAGGCCAGCTGACACTTGATGCAACTCCGACACCTCGCGCCTGGCGCGCGCGAATGACTTTGGCAAGTGGGTGATCTCAGATACTTTGACAACCGAAACGTAAGACGCAGAAGTGGCAGATTCATTAAGAATTTATGGACTTCAACCTTAATGAATTCATCTGTTCTCAAATCTGACATTCCGCGCCGTCGAGGTCTCAACCTTAATGACTGTACTGCGTGCTCGGCTGCAATTATTGTCAGCTTTGAAGCCTATCCGCACTGTGGGAGGACCGTGGCCTGGCGAAATCTATGGAAATGGCATGGAGGATGCCCAACCACCCTAAGTGGGCTGAACGCACGGAAATGATCGTAAAGAATCACCGTCCACGACCCTGCCTTCCCTAGTAACTGCACGAATCTGTGCAGTTACTGGAATTCGCTTGCGAGGCAAGCTGAAACCTCCAACTGCGTTCCGAGCGTCGGCAACTTACTCGAGACCTCCGCAACCGGCCCCGAAGCGATACCGGCATTCCGGTATCGGTACACTTGGGGATGTCGGCTATCGGCCAGTAGCGGCCATTCTCATGCCTCGCATCGGACGGAGTTCCAGCAACACACTAGTTCACGACGCTTGCCAGCCGTTCTAAGGCCGCCTTCCGTCCTGCATCCAGGTCGATCACGGGTCGTTTTGGATACGAGTTGCTAGCACTGGAGGCAAGCCACGGCGCATGGATGGCGCCGTTGTCGAGGTGCGCGAGCTCCGGAATCCACGTGCGGATGTAGCGACCGAGCGGATCGAAACGCCTGGACTGCGTCACCGGATTAAAGATGCGGAAGTATGGCGCCGCATCGACGCCAGTCCCCGCCACCCATTGCCATCCCAAGGCATTGTTGGCGAGATCGGCATCGACGAGGGTATGCATGAACCAGGCCGCGCCATGGCGCCAGTCGATGCCCATGTGCTTGGTCAACCAGGACGCGACTACCATCCGCACCCGGTTGTGCATCCAGCCCTCGTGCCAGAGCTGGCGCATGCCGGCATCGACCAGCGGGACCCCGGTGACACCGCGCTGCCACGCCTCCAATCCCGCCGGGTCGTCGCGCCAGGGCATCGCATCGAACTTCGGGTTGAAGTTGGCATGACGGCTGTCCGGCCAATGTTGCAGCACGTAATAAGCGAACTCGCGCCAGCCAAGTTCGGCGATTAACTTGTCCGCGCCCTCACCGCCCCGGCGGCGCGCCGTTTCCATCACCAGGCCCACGCTGATCTCGCCGAAATGCAGGTGCGGGGACAGGCGCGAGGTGCCCTCGATGCTGGGGAAGTCGCGGTCGTTCGGGTAGGCTTCCATCTGACCGACGAACGACTGCAGTCGTTGCAAAGCACCGGCCTCGCCAGGGGTCCATAGGCGCCAGAAACCCGCATCCCACGCCGGACAAGGCGCTTCGATCCGAGCCTTGTCCCTGGCTACGCCGTCAGGCAACGAAAAGCACACCAGGTTGCCCGGCGTAGCGCGCGGCCGATATCGCCACCCGGGCAGCGCGGCCTTGAAGAATGGCGTGAACACGCGGTAGGGCGC
>JBOHXX010000323.1:0-3261 GCA_050737675.1 Pseudoxanthomonas sp. | reverse complement strand
GGGAGAAGGTTCCCGAAGGGCGGATGAGGGAAGGGGCTATCAGCCCGCGGAAATGTCTCTAGCCAATAATTCTTCCCCCTCATCTTGGCGCTTCGCGCCACCTTCTCCCGGTGGGAGAAGGAACTAAAGAGCTGCAGCCAGCCGGCTGCCCTGGTCGATCGCGCGCTTGGCGTCCAGTTCGGCGGCGACGTCGGCGCCGCCGATCAGGTGCGGGGTGATGCCGCCCGCCAGCAGTTCCGCCTGCAGATCGCGGCGCGGCTCCTGGCCGGCGCAGACCACGACGTGGTCCACGGGCAGGAGCTGTTCGACGCCTCCGACCCGGATCCTCAGCCCGGCATCGTCCACGCCCAGGTATTCCACCCCGCCCAGCATCTGCACTTTCTTCGCCTTCAGCGTGGCCCGGTGGACCCAGCCGCTGGTCTTGCCCAGCCGTGCGCCGGGTTTGCCGGCGGAGCGCTGCAGCAGCCAGACCTCGCGTGCCGGTGGTTCGGGCCTGGCCGGAACCAGGCTGCCGCGGGCCTCGAAGGTCGGGTCCACGCCCCATTCGGCCATCCAGCGGGCCTTGTCCAGGGTCGATGAATGCTCGCCTTCATGGACCAGGTATTCGGCCACGTCGAAACCGATGCCACCCGCGCCGATCAGCGCCGCGCGTGCACCTACTTTCACTCGTCCGCTGAGCACGTCCACATAGCTGAGCACCTTGGCATGGTCGGCGCCGGGGAAATCCACCCGCCGCGGGGTGATGCCGGTGGCCAGCACCACTTCGTCGAAGTCCTTCAGCATGTCCGCCGACACCGGGGTCGAGAGCTTCAACGTGACCCCGGTTTCCTCCAGTTTGTGGGCGAAGTAGCGCAGCGTCTCGTGGAACTCTTCCTTGCCCGGGATCTTCTTGGCGTAATTGAACTGGCCACCGATCTCGTTGGCGGCGTCGAACAAGGTCACCCGGTGGCCGCGCTCGGCGGCGACCGTGGCGCAGGCCATGCCGGCGGGCCCGGAGCCGACCACCGCGACGCGTTTGGGGGCGAAGGTCTTGTCGTAGTTGAGTTCGGTCTCGGCGCAGGCGCGCGGGTTGACCAGGCAACTGGCGCGCTTGTTCTCGAACACATGGTCCAGGCAGGCCTGGTTGCAGGCGATGCAGGTGTTGATTGCCCGTGCCTTGCCGGCACGCGCCTTGTTGGCCCATTGCGGATCGGCCAGCAGCGGCCGCGCCAGTGAGACCATGTCGGCGATGCCATCGGCGAGGATGCGTTCGGCCACGTCCGGCATGTTGATGCGGTTGCTGGTGATCAGCGGCAGGGTTACATGCGGCTTGAGTTTCGCGGTCACGTCCACGAACGCCGCGCGCGGCACCGAGGTGACGATGGTCGGGATGCGCGCCTCATGCCAGCCGATGCCGGTATTGATGATGGTGGCGCCGGCGGCCTCGATGGCCTTGGCCTGGGCGACGATCTCCTGCCACTGGTTGCCGTCTTCCACCAGGTCCAGCAGCGACAGCCGGTAGATGATGATGAAATCGGGGCCGCAGGCCTCGCGCACCCGGCGCACGATTTCCACCGCGAAGCGCATGCGCTTCTCCGGCGTTCCGCCCCAGGCGTCGTTGCGCTTGTTGGTGCGCGGCGCGGTGAATTCGTTGATGAAATAACCTTCCGAACCCATCACTTCCACGCCGTCGTAGCCGGCTTCACGCGCGCGGCGCGCGGCATCGGCGTAAGCGGTAATCTGCCGTTCCACGCCGCGCGAGGACAGCGCGCGCGGGGTGAACGGGTTGATCGGCGCTTTCAGTTTCGATGGCGCCACGGTCAGCGGGTGGTAGCCGTAACGCCCGGCATGCAGCAACTGCAGGCAGATCTTGGCGCCATGTTCGTGGGCGGCGGCGGTGACGAACTTGTGCGGCCGCACTTCCCACGGCCATGACAGCTTGCCGCCGAAGGGCTTCAGCCAGCCGACCAGGTTCGGCGAGAAGCCGCCGGTCACCATCAAGCCGACGCCACCCTCGGCACGCTCGGCGAAATAGGCGGCCAGCCTGGGGAAATCGCGGGCGCGATCCTCCAGTCCTGTGTGCATGGATCCCATCAGCACGCGGTTGCGGATCCGGGTGAAGCCCAGGTCCAGCGGCGCGAACAGGTGCGGGTAGTGCTGATCAGTCGGGGTGGGCTGAAGCGTCATGCAACGGATACGTGTGCGTACGGAAAGTGCACGATGCCGGTTATCCGCTTTTCCGGCAAGGTTGACGTCAGGCGGCTAGCCCTGCGGCGCAGGACCCGCCACGGCATCGCCCGCCAGTGCGCGCGGCGTGGCCGCGAACCAGCGCATGGTTATCGCGCACATCGGACCTATGGCCAGCGCGAAGGCCAGCGTTCCCCAGCCAGCGTCGCCACCCATCGCCCAACCCGCGAGCAGGACGCTGGTTTCGATGCCCGTGCGCACGATGCCGATGGGCCAGCCGGTGCGTCGGTGCAGGCCGGTCATCAGGCCGTCGCGCGGGCCGGGACCGAAATTCGCGCCGATATACATTCCGGTTGCCAGCGCCAATATCGCCAGCCCTGCAACGAAGGCAGGGATCTGTTGCGATAAACCATGGAATTGCGGAAACAGCCACAGTCCGAACTGCGCGCTGGGTCCGATCAGCAATACGTTCAGCACGGTGCCCAGGCCAGGTTTCTGGCGGATGGGAATCCACAGCAGCAGCACAGCCAGGCCGATCAGGTTGGTCAGCAGGCCGAACGATAAGCCGGTCTGCTCCGACACGCCCTGGGTCAGCACGTCCCACGGCGCGATGCCTATGCTGGCGCGCACCATCAGGCTGATGCCTATTCCATAGAGGAACAGTCCCAGCAGTAGTTGCGTGAGGCGTCTTGCGAATGCGGATGCGGATGGGAGCGTCATGCAGAAGGTCCGAAGCGGGCAGCGAGTCTATCCGCTGCCCGCAGCGCATGCCTGCGACGCTCAGTTCCAGCCGGCCAACACCAGTTTGCCTATGGTGGCGCCGGACTCCAGTCGACGATGCACCTCGCGCAGGTTGGCCGCATTGATGGCGCCGATGGTCTCGGTATGAGTGGTGCGCAGTTCACCCGCATCGACCAGGCTCGCCACGCGATTGAGCACGCGATGCTGCTCGATCATGTCCGGCGTTTTGAAACGGGCGCGCGCGAACATCATTTCCCAGTGGATGCCGACGCTCTTGGCCTTGTACGGATCGCCGATCTTGAGCGCGCCCGAGGGTTCTACGATCAGGCCGACGTGGCCCTGCGGGGCAAGCAG
>JBOHXX010000322.1:0-3271 GCA_050737675.1 Pseudoxanthomonas sp. | reverse complement strand
CCCATGGGGCGCTCCTACGGCTTCAGGGATTACTGCCGCTCACCCGCGCCACCGCATCGTGCGGATGCAGGCTCTCGAAGTGCGACACGGTCGCGTCGTAACGCTCGATCCGCGAATCCTTCGACAATACCGAGGCCACGCGACGCGCGGCGTCCTCGCAGAACATCAGGTTTTCGGCATTCAGGCGGGCGAAGGCCTGCTCGTCCACGCGCTTGACCGCGGTCTGCACCGGCGTGGCCAGGGCCGCTTCCAGCGCATCGATCAACGGCACCAACGGCAATTCGTCGAACTGCGTGCGCAGTTCCACCCGCACCTGCGCACGGCTGCGCTGCGCATGCGGGGTGGCGGCGAGGCCGCGCTCGGATTGCAGCCAGTCATGGACCACGCCGACCGACAGCGGACGCGCCGCGGCGAAGTCTTCCGAGAAACGTTCCGCATTGGCCTGGCGCGATAGCGCGGCCGACGCCGGACAGGTGCTCGAGTATTCCAGCGAGAACGACAAGGCGAGTTGCAGGTGTCCGTCGCCGAGCGTCGCTTCGATCTCGACCGGATAGCGTTTCCAACCCGTGTATTCGCTTTCCAGGGCACGACGCTGCAGCAGCGCGTCATAGCGGATCTTCAATCGCGCCCGGGTAGCCAGGCCGGATTGCGAGGTAATGCTTTCCTGCAGCAGGTGGCGCAGGCCGGCCGGAGTGATGGTTTCGCGCGCCAGGCTGTCCTGCAATCGCAGGTACAGGCGCGACATGTGGATGCCGCGCGCCTCGGGGTCGGCCAGGTTGACCGACAGGTCGATGCTGGCGGCGACCTGCAATTGCCCACCCGCGCCATCGGAAACCCGCACCGGCAGGGCGATGCCTTCCATGCCTACCCAGTCCAGCGCACGCGCCAGGGGCACGGCGTGGCCGGCGACATCGGGAAGATCGGTATTGGGGGTGGTCGGATGTGTAGCGGACATCGGGGTGCCGTGGGGGGCGGAACAGGGGGCGAATTGTACCGGCTCGGGGCTTGGCGCCCCTGCAACGGTACGTTACGTCAGCGCCGCCTTGCCGCGCGCCACCCCAGCCACAAGGCACGCGGCGGCGACAGCGTGGCGATGCTTTCCCCGCTTGCCCCAGACCGCTGCAGCTGCGAGCGCGCCAGCGCTGCCGCCAGCCGACGCGGCAGCGAGCCAGCATTGCGCGATGGCCAGCGCAGCAGCAGTTCCCCGACCCAATCACCGCGCGTGGGGCCTTGGATACCGGCGATACGCAGCGGCACCGCCACCTCGCCCGCGCCTTCCAGCCGCGCCGCCAGCAGCTGTGCGCAAAGCGCCTGGATTGTTTCGTCGCTGGCCGGCGCAGGGAACAACGCATGCTCGACGCCGGCAATCGCGACGGCCAACGGGCGCACCGCATCGAACGCGCTTTCCGCATCGAGGGGACGTTCACGCAAGCGGATCAATACCGGCAAGGCTTCGGCCAGCTCGAACCACGGCGCGCGATGCGGTTCCAGCACCCGACCCAGCGGATGCCGCGAACGCTGGCGGCTCCAGTCGCGCAATTCCTCGCCCCACCACGCCAGCTTGGCGTCGGCCGGCAGCGGATCGCCAGCGATGTTCATCGCATCGGTGAATTCCTGCTGCAGGGCGAACCAGGCGATCGCGAGCCGGCGCTGGGCAACGGGAACGAAGGTTTCGACCACGCGCCATTCCGGCCAGCGCGTGAGCCATTTGTCGAGGAAACTGTCGAGTGCGGTGGAGTCGGTCATCAATTCAATTGTAGGAGCGCCCCATCGGCGCGAGCTCTTGGCTTGTTTCGTTATCGGATCGGAGAGCTCGCGCCCATGGGGCGCTCCTGCGAACGCTGGGGCCAGTTTGCGGGATTGAGCAGTTGATCCGGAAGTTCGAGCACACTGTCCGCGCCCCACTCCGTCGGTTCCTCATGGTCCTGGCGATAGCCCCACAAGACGGCGATGGAAGGCATGCCGGCCGCGCGCGCGGCTTGGATATCGCGCTCGTCGTCGCCGACGTAGACGCACTCGCCAACCGCGAAACCCATGCGCTCGGCCGCGACCCGCAAGGGCAACGGATGCGGTTTCTTCTCGGCCAGCGTGTCGCCGCCGATCAGCACCGCGCAGCGGGCTTCCCAGCCCAGTTGCGGCAGGATCTCGCGCGCCAGGTATTCGGGCTTGTTGGTGACGATGCCCCAGGCCGCGCCGTCGGCTTCCAAGGCCGTGAGCATGGTTTCGATGTCGTCGAACAACACGCTATGCCGGCCCAGCTCCTGCAGGTAAGTCTCCAGGAATAGCGGCACCATTGCTTCGCGAGCGGCCACATCGAGTTGTGGGAAGGCCGCGGCCAGCATCGCCCGCGATCCCTTGGACACGTGCGGACGAATCTGCGCCAGCGCCATCGGCGCCAGTCCCTGCGCATCGCGCAGGCGATTGGCCGTGGCCAGCATGTCCGGCGCGCTGTCCAGCAAGGTGCCATCCAGGTCGAACAATACGGCGCGTGGAAACGAGAAATCCTGCGCTGGCTGCTCCAACTCCCTATTCCCCATTCCCGGCTTCCGGCTTGATCGCGCAAGCCAGGTAATTAACCTCGGTGCGGCCGATGATCCGCGCCGCGTTGCGCCAGGGTTCGTAGGTAAGCCCGCTGACGTCTTCCAGCTGCAGGCCCGCCGCGCGCAACCAGCCCGCCAGTTCCGATGGCTTGATGAAATCCTGGTAGTGATGGGTGCCCTTGGGCAAAAGCCGGGCAACGTATTCCGCGCCGACGATGGCCAGTGCGAACGCGGCCGGGGTGCGATTGAGCGTGGACAGGAACAGGCGTCCGCCCGGCTTCAGCAAGGTCGCGCAGGCAGCGATGATCGCGGACGGATCGGGCACGTGCTCCAGCATTTCCATGCAGGTGATCGCATCGAAGGAACCCGGTGCTTCCGCGGCCAACGCTTCGGCCGATTGCAGGCGGTAATCGACCTCGACCCCGGATTCGAGCCTGTGCAGCCTGGCGACCTTGATCAATTCCGGCGCCAGGTCGATGGCGGATACAGTCGCGCCCTCCTTAGCCAGGGCCTCGCTGAGCAGGCCGGCACCGCAACCGACGTCCAGCACGGCGGCGCCACTCAGCGGGATGCGCTGCTTCACATAATCCAGGCGCACCGGATTCAGCGCATGTAACGCCTTCTGCGGGCCTTGCGGATCCCACCAGCGATTGGCCAGGGCGCCGAATTTGTCGAGTTCGGCCTGGTCGAAGTTTTCTCCGGCATCGGCGGCGGGACGGGTCATGCGCAAC
>JBOHXX010000321.1:0-3292 GCA_050737675.1 Pseudoxanthomonas sp. | reverse complement strand
CGACGCTCTTCGTCACGTCGTGCAAAAGCATCGCGGGCAGGGCCCGCTCCTACAGGGGTGGGTTATCCATTGCGTTGCTGGAAGTCGCGCATGAAATCGACCAGCGCCTGCGCCGCTTCCACCGGCAATGCGTTGTACAGCGAAGCACGGATGCCGCCGACCGCCTTGTGGCCCTTCAACGCGATCAAGCCAGCGGCTTTCGATTCGGCCACGAAGCGTGTAGTCAGGGTTTCATCGGGCAGGAAACAGGGAATGTTCATCCGCGAACGCGCCGCAGGCATCACTTCGTTGCGATAAAAACCACCTGAAGCATCGATGGCGCCGTACACCAGTTGCGACTTGATCGCGCTGCGGCGTGCGAATTCCACCACCCCGCCCTGCGCCAGCATCCATTTGAACACCAGGCCGGCCAGGTACCAGTTCCACGTGGGCGGTGTGTTGAGCATGGAGTCGCGCGCGGCATGCGAGCGGTAATCGAAGATATCAGCACGCGGCTGGCCGCTGCGTTCGAGAAGATCGCGGCGGATGATCACCACGGCCACGCCCACTGGCCCCAGGTTCTTCTGCGCACCGGCATAGATCACGTCGTACTTCGACACATCGATCGGCTCCGAGGCGATGCTCGAACTGAAGTCGGCGAACAGCGGTGCCGCGCCAACCTCGGGCGTGTCACGGAATTCGACGCCATGAATGGTCTCGTTGGCGGTGATGTGCACGTAGGCCGCGCCGGGCGTGAGTTTCCAGGTGTCGCGCGCCGGGATGTCGCGGAAGCCGCCGGGTTCGCCGTCGGCGGCGATGTTGACCTTGGCGTAGGGCGCGACCTGCCTGATCGCGGTCTTGCCCCAATGGCCGGTCACCACGTAATCGACAGTCTCTCCCGGCGCGACAAAATTGAGCGCCAGCAAGGCTTGCTGGGTAGTGGCGCCACCGGACAGGAACAGAACCGCATAGTCGTCGGGAATTCCGACCAGCACGCGCAGGTCGGCTTCGGCTTCGGCGGCTACGGCGATGAAATCGGCGCTGCGGTGGCTGATCTCCACGATGGACGCGCCCACGCCGTTCCAGTCGAGCATTTCCGCCTGGGCCTGGAGCAGGACCGATTCCGGCAAAGTGGCGGGGCCGGCACTGAAGTTGAAGACGCGCGTCATGGGCTACCTGCGTAGGTGAGGCCATAGTATGCCGCAGCGCAGCAGGCTTGGTTGGGTGCCGGTTTGCATCCATGCACTGGTTTCAAACGTAACTTGTGTTGTGCTGCAAGCGCGCTTCACGAAACCTTTTGCCACCTGCCAGCCTCTATTGGTTCTCCTACCCAGAGGAAACACGCCATGTCACTGCGCGACGCACTGAAAATCCCAGCCAGCCAGGTCACCGATGAATCGGTCTACCTCCAGCGTCGCAACCTGTTGCGCGCCTTCGCCATGGCCCCGGCACTGACCCTGGCCGGCTGCGCCGAGGCCGAACCTCCCGCCCCGCCGAAGCAGGTCGTCACCCCGGCCCAGGCACGTTCCGGCTTCCGCACCAGCGAGGAATTGACGCGCTATGCCGACATCACCAGCTACAACAACTTCTACGAATTCGGCACCGGCAAGACTGACCCTTCCAACGCCGCCAAGACCCTGAAGACCCGGCCGTGGTCGGTGGCGGTAAGCGGCGAGTGCGCCAAGCCCGGACGCATCGCCATGGAGGATCTGCTCAAGGGCCTCACTCCGGAAGAACGCATCTACCGGTTGCGCTGCGTGGAAGGCTGGTCGATGGTGATCCCGTGGCTGGGCGTGCCGATGGCCGAGGTATTGAAGAAATTCGCACCTACCTCAAAGGCCAAGTACGTGGCCTTCACCACCCTGGCCGACCCCAGGCAGATGCCCGGCGTGCGCTATGACTCGATCAACTGGCCGTACCGCGAAGGCCTGCGCATCGACGAGGCGATGCACCCGCTGACCTTGCTGGCCACCGGGCTGTATGGCAAGCCGTTGCCGCAGCAGAACGGTGCGCCGTTGCGGCTGGTGGTGCCGTGGAAGTACGGCTTCAAGAGCATCAAGTCGATCGTCGAGATCAAGTTCGTGGAGAAGATGCCGGAAACCGCCTGGCACGACCTGCAACCTTCGGAATATGGCTTCTTTTCCAACGTCAATCCGGCCGTCGACCATCCGCGCTGGAGCCAGAAGACCGAACGCCGCATCGCCGGCAATGCCAGCAAGCTGTTCGCCGACCGCGTTCCCACCCTCCCCTTCAATGGCTACGGAACGCAGGTGGCGTCGATGTATGCGGGCCTTGATTTAAAGAAATGGTTTTGACGAAGAACCTGTAGGAGCGGGCCTTGCCCGCGATGCTTTTGAGCGTGTCGCCAAGAGCATCGCGGGCAGGGCCGGCTCCTACAAATGCAGCCTCTCCATCATCGGAACGCAATGGCCAAAACTTCCCACGGCGTCATCGTCGCCAAGACCCTGGTGCACATCGCCGCATTGACTCCCTTGGCGATCCTCGCTTGGCAGTTCTACGACGTGTGGAAGACCGGCAGCGATGCGTTGGGTGCCGATCCGGTGGCCGAGATCGAACATCGCCTCGGTTTGTGGGCGCTTCGCCTGCTGATGATCGCCCTGGCGATCACCCCGCTACGACAGCTGACCGGACAGCCGGTACTGATCCGCTTCCGCCGGATGCTGGGCCTGTACGCCTTCTTTTATGCCTGCGTGCATTTCGCCGCCTACCTGGGACTGGACCTGCGCGGCTACTGGACGCAGATCTTCGCCGAGATAGTGAAGCGGCCGTATATCACCGTGGGTTTCAGCGCCTGGTTGTTGCTGGTGCCACTGGCCATCACTTCCACCAAAGGCTGGATCAAGCGCCTGGGACGCAACTGGGGACGCCTGCACAAACTGGTCTATGCGGTCGGCGTGCTGGCCGTGCTGCATTTCTGGTGGCTGGTGAAATCTGATATCCGCGAACCGCTGCTGTATGCGTTGATCCTGGCGGCATTGCTGGGCTGGCGACTCTGGAAATACCTCAGCCGGCGCCGAACAGCAGCAACACGCTGAGCAGTGCGGCCAGGAACAGCGCAGCGAGCAGCAACCACGGCCAGCGCTTCATCGAATGCTTGTTGGCCGGCGCCAAGGCCTCCCCGGTTCCATCTCGGCCACTGTCATCGGCCAGCTCCCGCGCTTCACTTGAGGCTTCCTGCCACGGCACTTCCAGGACGAAGCGGTGCTGGCTGCCGAATGCGACCTGATCGCCCGCGGCGAGCAACGCGTCGCGCACGGCCACGCCGTTGACCATGCTTCCCGCTGGCGAGCCC
>JBOHXX010000320.1:0-3316 GCA_050737675.1 Pseudoxanthomonas sp. | reverse complement strand
CTTCTGGTGTTGAAGCAAGGGCATCGCGGGCAAGGCCCGCTCCTACGGGGACAAACCAAGCCTTTCCCGCACGATCGCGGCGACCCGCGCGGTTTCGCGCAGCGGTTCCACCGGGAACGAGGCGAGCGCGGTGTCCATCGCGCGGATGCGTCCGCTCTGCAGCAGCGCGTCGAGGAACCTGCGCGGCCGCCCGCTGACCCGCGACGGGTCGAATACGAACACCGGTACCGTGGTTGCGCAGGCTTCGGAAACCATGTTCACCGAATCCGGCGAACACACGATGCGATCGGCCCACGCCAGCACGCCAGCATAGGGGTTGGCGCCATCGGCCTCGCCGCACCAGACCAGGCCGGGAGTTTCCACGTATCGATGGCGCAAGGCAGCGATCAGGTCCGCAGGCGTGCGCCGTGAAGTGGTGACCAGCACGCTGCCGCCGTCGCGCGCCAGGGAGACCTCCAGTTTCGAAGCGAGCACTTCGAAGGCGCTGCGGTCGAAACGTGCATGCGCGCTGGAACCGCCCAGCAACACCGCGGTGCGCGGCTGTGGCAATTCCGCGAACGTGGCGAACGCGTCGCGTGTCTGCAGCAGCCAGGCATCGTCGACCGGATTCAAACTGCCCAGCAGGGGAACGACGTTGCTGCCTTGCAGGCGGTCATGCTCGGGCGCGACCACCAGGTCCCAATGCTTCGTGTCGATGCGCGGGTCGAGGATCTGCACGACCTTGCCGCCACGTTCGCGCAGCAGGCGCGTGGCCAGCGCTGCCTGTCGACCGCAACCGATGGCCAACTGCGGCGGTTGTACGAACGCCTGGGCGAATGTGGGCCCGAAGGCGTTGCGGGCACCGGCGAAACTGCGCGGCGCGAATACGCGCCAGGGCAGGCGCGGCTGCAGCGACCAGTCCGCAGCCGGCCCGCAATCCAGCGCCGCGGCCAGTGCATCGGCCTGGCGCCGGTTGCCGGCATGGCCGTCGGTGAGGGTCCAGAGCTGTGTCGAATCCATGGTTGGCCGGGCTATTCGTTCCAAAAACTAAAACAATCCGTTCCGAAGCGGTCAGATGTCTCCATTGTCAGGACACTCTACACTTCCCACTTCGATTTGCGATGCCTCGCGAATCACCCCGATCACCCAATCCTCCATCTGAATTCCTCCAAGGACGTGACATGTCGGAAGTCTTGAACGATACCGCGTTGGACCAGCTGTTCCGCAGCGCGCGCACCCAGAACGCCTTTCTCGACCAGCCGGTCGGGGATGCGCAGCTGCATGCTCTGTATGAATTGCTGAAGTGGGGCCCGACCGCAGCCAACAGCTCGCCAGCGCGCTTCGTTTTCGTCAAATCGCCGGAAGCCAAGGCCAAGCTGGGTCCGGCGCTGGACGAGGGCAACTACAAGAAGACCATGGCCGCGCCGGTGACGGTGATCGTGGGCTACGACGAGGACTTCCACGAAAAGATCCCGTACCTGTTCCCGCATGCCGAGGGCGCCAAGAGCTGGTTCGACGGCCCACGCGAAGGTCGCCACGACAGGGCGTTCCGCAACGGCAGCCTGCAGGGTGCCTACCTGATCCTGGCCGCGCGCGCGCTGGGCCTGGATGCCGGTCCGATGTCCGGTTTCGACAATGCCAAGGTCGATGAGGCTTTCTTCGCCGGCACCGCGATCAAGTCCAACTTCCTGGTCAACCTGGGTTATGGCGATCCCGCCGGAGTGTTCCCGCGTTCGCCGCGCCTGTCGTTCGACGAAGCGGCGCGGATCGAGTAGCTCGCTTCCCCTATTCCCCTTCTGTTTCCTCCCACCCGATATTCAAGGAATTCCTCATGCGCAAGACCCTTCTCGTTGCCGCCCTGTTCGCCTTTGCCGGTTCGGCCTTCGCCGCGCCCGTCACCTACAAGCTCGACCCGACCCACACCGACGTGATCGCGCAGTGGAACCACTTCGGTTTCTCCAATCCCACCGCGCATTTCGGCCAGGCCGAAGGCAGCCTGGTCTATGACGCGGACAACGTCGCCGGATCGAGCGTGCAGGTGATCCTGCCGCTGTCGGGCCTGAACGGCTTCAGCGCCAAGTTCGACGAACACCTGCGTAGCGCCGATATCTTCGACGCGATCAAGTTCCCCAGCGCCAGCTTCAAGAGCACCCAGGTCGAAGACCTCGGCGGCGGCAAGCTCAAGGTGACCGGCAACCTGACCATCAAGGACATCACCAGGCCGGTGGTGCTGGACGTGACCTTGAACAAGATCGGCGAGAACATGCAGAAGCAGCCGGCGATCGGTTTCGACGCCAGTACCACGCTCAAGCGCAGCGATTTCGGCGTGGGCCTGTATGCGCCGGCGGTGAGCGACGAGGTCAAGATCCGCATCACCACCGAGGCGGGCGTGCCCAAGGCCAAGTAAAGCACCGCCACAGCTGTTCCCGGTAACGCCGGTCGCGATCCTGTCGCGGCCGGCGTTTTCTTTTGCGAAGCGGAATACAGTAGCGTTCCAGCCGATGCACGCCCCGATCCGGATTCGAACGGGTCATGCGCCGCGACAGAAACCAACCGCCGTCCGGGAGAATCACCATGCGCAAGACCCTGCTCGTTGCTGCCCTGTTCCTCTTCGCTGGTCCGGCCTTCGCCGCTCCGGTCAGCTACAGGCTCGATCCCAACCACACCCTGGTCCTCGCCAGCTGGAACCACAAGGGCTTCTCGCACCCCAGCGCCAACTTCGGCCAGGTCGACGGGACCCTGGTCTACGATGCCGAAGACGTGTCCGCATCGAGCGTGCAGGTGACCCTGCCGCTGTCGGGCCTGAACGCCTTCGTGAAGGACTTCGACGAGCACCTGCGTAGCGCCGACTTCTTCGACGCGATCAAATTCCCGTCCGCCACCTTCAAGAGCACCAAGGTCGAAGCCGCCGGCGAAGGCAGGCTCAAGGTGAGTGGCGAGCTGACCATCAAGGACATCACCAGGCCGGTGGTGCTGGAGGTGGCCCTGAACAAGGCCGACAAGCTGGGCGATGGCCGCGGCATCATCGGTTTCGACGCGACCGCGACGATCAAGCGCAGCGATTTTGGCGTGGGCCTGTACGTGCCCAATGTCGGCGACGAGGTGAAGCTGTCGATCACTACCGAGGCGATCGTGCCGAAGGCGAAGTAACTTGCCCCAGGCCTCCTCCCTTGCGCGTAGCGCAGGGGAGGATTGAGGAGGGGTTTGCTCGTCATCCCCGCGAATGTGGGGATCGCTCTTCGCTCTTGTCTTGAAGCCAAAGCGTTTCGCGCTACGCGCGAGTCACTTTTCTTTGTGTGGCCAAAGAAAAGTAACCAAAAGAAAGGCCACCCTACGG
>JBOHXX010000319.1:0-3333 GCA_050737675.1 Pseudoxanthomonas sp. | reverse complement strand
GTCCGGGGCGCATCGAAGTCGACACTCTTAGCCGACCGGAATGAATTCGGTTTCCCGTGGTGGCTCGGTCCCGTATGAACCTGATCGCCGTCGCCATCCACGCTCAAAACAAGCATCGAACCGGGTCTGTAGGGAAACCTTCGCGACTGGCTAGAGACCCTGCCGTATGGGATCATGCTAGTAATCATATGGAGCGCACGATTCGATGGGGCTCATGAAGGAAGGGCGCATTTCCCGCAGTGACCCGGCAACGGTTGCTCCTTCACGCCTGACATTTTCGGCGTGGCTGCTTCTTGCCCTTGTGTTCGCCGTCTTTTACGCGCTTTATTTTTCACCCGTGCTGCTTCAGCACGGACTTCTTGCCCCTGGCGACGGCACGTTCTACTACCGGCCGTTCTTCGAACTCCCGGCAACTGAGTTATGGAATGACTTGTTGCTGTCGGGATACTCGGCCCTGTCGGATATCCAGGCGCAGACGCTTTATCCGCTTCGCTGGCTTAGTCCGACCTTCAACAGCCTGGTGATTTCGGCGTACCTGGTAGCGGCGCTCGGTTCCTTCGGGCTCGCGTTGTCGCTCACCGGCTCCCGTATCGCCGCGTTAGCCGCGGCCCTCGTCGTGTCGGGCAGCGGATTCATGCTGGCCCATCTTGGCCACCTCAGCATCATCCATGCCGCCGCGTGGGTGCCGGGGATTCTCTGGGCACTGTCGAGCTTCAGAACCAGCCGTACCTGGGTGCCGGTCGCAGCCGGGGCGCTGGCCGTGGCCATGTGCATTTTTGGCGGCCATCCGCAGCTGTCGATAATCGGAATGCTTTTCGCGGGCACCTACGCGCTGAGCGAGATCTGCCTAGAGGTTGCCAAGTCGGGCTGGCGCGCCGGCGCACGGATGCTGTTGAAGGTCTTCGCCATGTTCTCGCTTGGACTGATGATTGCCAGCCCGGCGTTGATCAGTCTGGCGAGCGCTGCCAGTTCGAGTGTCCGTTCCGCCTGGTCCCTGGCTGATTTCAATTCCTTCAGCCACGATCTCGCCTCGCTGCGGATGCTCGCCTTCCCGAACGTGTACGGTGCGCAGCCGACCGGACCCTACGGGACATACAGCGGTCCTTTCAACCTCACCGAGCTGGCGTTGTACGTAGGGGTGACGCCGTGGCTGCTCTGCATGCTGGCAGTCGTTCAATGCAAGCGCGATCCGCGCACCGTATTCTGGATTGTCGCTGCCATTGTGTCGCTGGCACTGTGCCTAGGCGCATCTACACCTCTGGGTGAGTGGATCTATCGACTTCCGGTTCTCGGCAAGTTCCGGGCGCAGGCGAGGTTTGGCTGGATCTTCACGGTTTGCATGGGTGTTCTCAGCGCATACGGTATTTCCGCCGTGCTACGCAATGCCTTCTCCTCCAGGCAAAAGCTTGCCGCTCTTTCCATGGGATTGGCACTGGGGGCGCTGGCGGTAGTTTCCGTTGCGCTTGCACCGCCCGGGAATGTGCTGGCCCAGGGAGGCGATTGGTACTCGCATCCCGCGGTACAGGTCCCGCTCGTATTCATGGTGGTCACGTTTGCGGTGTTGGGTTTCTTTGTAGTCAAGCCCGGGCATCGCAGTGCGGCGATGCTGCTGCTGCTCCTGATCATCGACTTGGGGAGCTTCGGTTGGTTCCATGACTGGAGATACATGGGCCCGCCGCCGCCCGTCGCCGCGCGAGACATGCGGGGTGATGCGCTGTTGCGTAACCTCGCCAGCGGGAATGGTAGGGTGTTGACGCTAGGCGCGGAGCATTGGCCCGCAGGACCGCTCCGGCCCAACGTGAACATCACGCATGGCGTTCCGCTGGTGGTCGGTTATGGCCCGCTCTTGTCTTCACGCTACGCCAGCCTGACGGGTGCGAACACGGTTGGTGGGTTTCCGCTCATGCCCCCGGATGCACCACTGCTTGATGTATTGGGGGTGCGTTGGGTTGCCGGAACATCCAACGGCACGACGCCGACCGCGATGGGCGCCGGTTGCGGCACGGATACCGGCGTAACCGCACTCCGCGCCGAAATTCCAGTGGGCCTGGCGCCCGATGCAATCCGGATCGTGAGCCACATGAGCTGCTCCGCGCAGCTGGCGACCAGCCATGACATGGCCGATGCAACCGTGGCCGATGAATCGGGCAAGCCCCTCGAATCGTTTGTTGTCGAGGCGGGCGTCAATACCGCTGAATGGGCTTATGACAGGGCTGATGTGCGGGCGACGGTTGCCCATGCCCGGCCGCACGTATTCGAAACATTCGATGCGGGTGGATTCAATGGGCTCTGGTTCGACGCCACCTGGGCAATCCAACCCATGGCCTCGGCAGGCAGGTCTGTAAACATCACCATGCGTAAGGAGGCAGGTGCGCCAATCATGGCGCGTTCGATCGAGGCCAAGGACTCCCGCACGGGCGCATGGGTTCCGCTGTCATTCGGACCGGTGATGGAAAGCAACGGGACCTTGAATTCGCCGCCAACGGACGTCCAGGGGGTGCCGGTCAGCGAGCGCCTCGGATATCGTGGAATGGCGTGGATTGCATGCTCGGCAAGGGTGATGGCATTGCAGGAGCAGGGCGCGATCCTGCGTGGGAGCCGGGCCAAATCGAGGCTGGATCCGCGCCGGACCGTGCTCCTTGAAGAAGCAGCCCATAAACCCGCCCTGACTTGCAAGTCGCCGGCGCCGACTCTGGTCGTGGAGCGGCGCCCGGGGTACTGGAAGCTACGTACGCGTTCTGATGGCGCGGGCATGCTGGTTGTCAGTACCAGCTTCAATTCGGGCTGGAATGCATCGGTAGATGGCGTCGTGGCGAAGGTGGTGCCCGCGTACGGACTGGTCCTGGGCATTCCGATTGCCGCTGGTGAGCACGATGTCGAGCTGCATTTCCTTCCGCGTTCGCTGGTCTGGGCGCTGTTGATTGCGGGGCTGGCTATAATCGCCACGCTCATCCTGTTGTGGAGAGGAAGGCGCGGAGCCTTCTATGCAAGCCGCAATACACGAAACAAAGGATCCACAGAATGAAACGAGCAGTCATCCTCGCCGGCGGTAAAGGAACTCGTCTTCGCCCCTATACGATAACTCTGCCCAAGCCCTTGATGCCGATTGGTGAGTACCCGATCCTCGAAGTCATCGTCCGGCAGCTGCGCAAGGAAGGGTTTGGATGGATCACTCTCGCGGTCAATCACCAGGCCGATCTGTTTCGCGCGTTCTTCGGCGATGGAAGTAAATGGGGCTTGAAGATCGATTACTCCCTTGAAAGCAAGGCCCTCAGCACCATGGGTCCGCTGAAGTTGATCGACGATCTTCCTGAGCATTTTCTGGTCATGAAT
>JBOHXX010000318.1:0-3344 GCA_050737675.1 Pseudoxanthomonas sp. | reverse complement strand
ACGTGGGAGCGGCGTCCTCGCCGCGAGCTTTTGATCCGGCTTGTTGCTGTCGGGCGCGCGGCGGGGACGCCGCTCCCACGTCGCCGGTGCTTTACTGGTCGCGCGGCGGGAATTTCAACACTACACCGCGCGCTTCTTCCTGTTGCGTGCGCTGCCACAGCACCGGCACTTCGCGCGGCGCCGGCGGTTCCAGTTCGTCGTTCGGCGCGGCGAGGGTTTCTTCCTCATCCTCCCAGCTGTAGCGCTTGCGCGGCAACGCGGGGTCGAGCCTGCGAAACAGCAACGCGGCGATCACACCGCCCAACGCGCCGCCCAGGTGCGATTGCCAGGAAATACCGGCTTCATGCGGCAACACGGTCAGCAGCATGCCGCCATAGAAGAAGAACGCGATCATCCCGGCGGCGATGGCCGCACGGTCGCGGCGCAGCAAGCCCAGGACGAAGAGCAGGAACATCAGGCCATGGGTCACGCCGCTGGCGCCCAGGTGATGGCTGCCGGCATCGCCGAGCAGCCAGGCGCCCAGCCCGGAGCCGATCCACAGGAACGGCAACGACCATGCGGTGGCGCGCGGATACACGCTGCCGGCCAGGGTGCCGAGGATCAGCAGCGAGCTCGCATTGGCGACGATGTGCTCGACCGAGCCATGCAGCAGCGGCGCGGTCAGGAGGCCCAGCAATCCGCCCACGTCGTGCGGTGCGACCGCGAACGGCGACCAGTCGAAACTGGCCTGCGCGGAATAGACCAGGATCAGCACCAGCACGAATCCCAGGCTGGCATTCAATGCGCGCAACAGGCGGCGGCGGTCGTGGCGCCGCTGGGATTCCGGATCGAACGCCGGGTCGTCGGGATGCAGGTCCATGGTCCAGTTCTGGCGGCGACCCCGGCGAATGCAAGGCCGGATCACGATGGACAGACCATCCCGCACGCGGGATGGTCTGTCATGCCTCCGTCAGGCGGTGGTTTCCGGCTTGGCCGGGCGCGCCAGGCTCAGCGCGACGGTAACGCCCAGGATCAGCGCCACCGTGCCCAGCGCCCACGGCACCGGGATCTTGTACACGTCGATCAGCAGCATCTTGCTGCCAATGAAGCCCAGTACCACCGCCAGCCCGTACGGCAGCAGGTGGAAGCGGTCGGCCATGCCGGCCAGCAGGAAGAACATCGCGCGCAGGCCCAGCACCGCGAACACGTTCGAGGTCAGCACGATGAACGGGTCCGAGGTGATGGCGAAGATCGCCGGGATGCTGTCCACCGCGAAGATCACGTCGGTCACGCCGATCAGCACCAACACCACGAACAGCGACGTGAACCAGCGCGCACCATTCTCGTTCACGCTCAGCGCCGCGCCGCGGTAGCCGTCGGTCAGCTTCAGGTGGTTGCGCATCCAGTGCAGCGCGGGGTTCTTCTCCAGGTCCGGTTCCTTGCCGGCGGCGAACCACATCTTGATGCCGGTCAGCAGCAGGAACGCGCCGAACAGGTAGAGCAGCCAGTGGAATTTCGCCAGCAACGCGGCGCCGGCGAAGATCAGGAGGCTGCGCAGGACGATCGCGCCGAGGATGCCGATGACCAGCACGCGCTGGCGCTGTTCCTCCGGCACCGCGAAGTAGGTCATCACCATCAGGAAGATGAAGATGTTGTCGACGGCCAGCGCCTTCTCCACCAGGTAGCCGGTCAGGAATTCCAGGCCGACGCGGTTGGCTTCCACCAGGCCCGCCGTCTCATTCACGTACCACCACAGGCCGCCGTTGAAGACCATCGCCAGGGCAATCCAGCCCAGGCTCCACCACATGGCTTCCTTGAACGTCACCTTGTGCGCGCCGCCATGGCGCATCAGCACCAGGTCCACCAGCAGCGCAGCCGCCACCAGCGCCGCAAAACCGCCCCACAGCCAGGGGTTGCCTATCGTTTCCATGTTGTTGCTCCCGTAGAAATCAGAACGACTCGAACCGCTGGGTTCGAGGCGTCTGCGGGATCATGGGAACCCTTTTGGAGACGGACCTTTCGCCTGGCGGCGAAGGTCTTGCTCACAGGCCGCTGTTCAGGCCTGCTGCTGGACCGGAGCTTGCGCTCGTAATGACGGCCTCAGCATCGGGAGCTACTCCCCTTCTGGGACGCGCATTGTCCCCGCCGGAAGAGGCGGCGTCAAACCGGCCCGGTAGAATACGCACATGAATACTCCGCTCCCCGCCGTCCACCTCAAGAACGCCTGGCGCTCCAGCCATCCCTGGATCTTCCAGAAACTGGTCGCCAAGCCCGAGCAGAAACCCAAGCCCGGGACCATCGTCGACGTGATCGGCGTGGACGGCGAATGGATCGGCCGCGGTTTCTACAACGGCCATTCGCGCATCGCCGTGCGCATCCTGGAAACCGATCCGGACGTGCCGGTCGATGCCGGCTGGTTCTCGCGCAAGATCGCCGAGGCGGTGTCGCTGCGTCGCGACGTGCTCAAGCTCGGCGACGTCTCCAATGCCTGGCGCGTGGTCCATGCCGAAGGTGATGGCCTGTCCGGTCTGGTAGTGGACCGTTACGACGATCTGCTGGTGGTCGAATTCTTCAGCGCCGGCATGTTCCGCCATCGCGAGTGGATCTACGAAGCCTTGAAGGAACAATTCCCCGGCGCGCGCTTCTACAGCTTCGCCGAGGAACACGTGCAGAAACAGGAGTCGTTCGATTTCCGCGGCACCGAACCGCCGGCGCCAGCGATCATCACCGAGAACGGCGTGCGTTTCCGCGCCGATCCGGCCGGCGCGCACAAGACCGGTTTCTTCGCCGACCAGCGCGAGAACCGCGAATGGCTGTCGCACCAGGTCGCCGGCAAGCGCGTGCTCGACCTGTGCTGCAACACCGGCGGCTTCGGTGTGTACGCCAAGGCCCGCGGTGCGGAGGAAGTGGTCGGCGTCGATATCGACGAGGACGTGATTTCGATTGCCAAAGGCAACGCCAAGCTCAACGATGTGAAACTGAAATTCGTGCAGGCCGATATCTTCCCGTGGCTGCGCGATGCGGGCAATGCGAAGGACCTGTACGACGTGGTGATCCTGGATCCGGCCAAGATGACCCGCGACCGCGAGCAGGTGATCGCCGCGCTGAAGAAATATCTCGACATGAATAAATTGGCGCTGGGCGTGGTGAAACCGGGCGGCCTGTTCGCCACGTTCTCCTGCACCGGCCTGGTCAGCGAACAGGAATTCCTCGACATGCTGCGCCGCGCCGCCTATTTCTCCGGCCGCACCATCCAGATCCTGAAGTTGTCAGGCGCCGGCGCCGACCATCCATTCATGGCCCACGTGCAGGAATCGCGTTATCTCAAGGCCGTGTTCTGCCGGGTGTTCTGAAGTAGGAGCGGC
>JBOHXX010000317.1:0-3364 GCA_050737675.1 Pseudoxanthomonas sp. | reverse complement strand
GGCCACCGCCATCATGCCGAAGGCCATGGTGCTGCCGAGCATCAGCAGGGCGGCACGTACCGGTGCCGGTTGCGTGGACGGGCTTGTCATCTGCTTGTTACCACTGCGCGCCGATGATGCGCGGCTCCGGCTGCAGGGCCACGCCGAAGCGTTGTTGCACCGATCCGGCGATGCGCCGGGCCAGCGACAGCAGTTGCGCGCCACTCGCGGAGCCGTGGTTGACCAGCACCAGCGCATGCGTGGCGGCGACGCCGGCGTCGCCTTCGCGGAAGCCCTTCCATCCGCAATGCTCGATCATCCACGCCGCGGAAATCTTGCGGTTGTCCGCAGCGTCACCGCGGAACACCGGCAGGCCGTCGTGCTCTCTTTGCAGTTCGTCGGCAACGGCGACCGGGACGATGGGGTTCTTGAAGAAACTGCCGGCGTTGCCGATCACTGCCGGGTCCGGCAACTTGCGCCGACGGATCCGGATCACCGCTTCGGCCACGTCGCGAAAGGTCGGTACGGCGACGTCCATCGCGACGAGTTCTTCCGGGATGCCGGCGTAATCGAGTTTCAACGCGCGTTGCCGTGGCAAGGCGAATTCCACCGCGGCGACGAGGTAGCGGTCCGGCAGCTGCTTGAACAGGCTGTCGCGATAGGCGAAGGCGCAACTTTCGCGATCGAGTCGCGTCATGGCGCCGGCATCGCGGTCCCAGGCCTCGACCGTGCGCACGAATTCGCCGACTTCGGTGCCGTAGGCGCCGATGTTCTGGATCGGCGCCGCGCCCACCGTGCCCGGGATCAGGGACAGGTTTTCCAGTCCCATCAATCCTTGTTGCAGCGACCACAGCACCAGCGCATGCCATTCGACCCCGGCATCGACCCGGACCAGTGCCAGATCGCCATCGTCCTCGAGGATCCCGATGCGATGGGTATCCAGGGCGATGACCGCGGTTTGCGGATCGCCTGCGAACAGCAGGTTGCTGCCACCGCCGAGGACAAACGTCACGGAGTCCTTGAGTTCAGGCAATGCCAGCACTTCGCCCAGTGCACCCGCGTCTTCCACTTCCACCAGCCACGGCGCACGAGCCGCCACGCCGAAGGTATTGCGCGACTGCAGGTCAGCGTTGGCGATCAACCGCCACGAACTCATGCGGGAGGAACCACGCCGCTGCGGTGTTCGCGACGACGACGGATGGCTTCCACGCATTCGTGCACCAGTTCCGGACCGCGATAGACCATGCCGGTATAGAACTGCACCATCGCCGCACCGGCGGACATCTTGGCCACCGCATCGGCGCCGGAGAGGATGCCGCCGACGCCGATCACCGGGATGCTGTCGGGCAGGCGGGTGCGCAGCTTGCGCAGGACCATGGTCGACTGGCCCATCAGCGGCGCACCGGACAGGCCGCCGGTTTCATGGGCCAGGCGATGTTCCTGCACGCTCATGCGCGAAACGGTGGTATTGGTCGCGATGACCCCGTCGACCGACAGGTCGCGCAGCACGCGCGCGACCGCGTCGATGTCCTCGTCCGACAGGTCGGGGGCGATCTTGACCAGCATCGGCACGCGCTTGCCGTGTTGCGCGCCCAGCTCCTCCTGCGACTCGCGCAGGGTGCCGATCAGCTGGCGCAGTGCCTGTTCTTCCTGCAGTTCGCGCAAGCCGGCGGTGTTGGGCGAGGAGATGTTGACGGTGATGTAATCGGCCAGCGGATACACGCGTTCCAGGCAATACAGGTAGTCGGACGCGGCGCGCTCGTTGGAAGTGTCCTTGTTCCTGCCGATGTTGATGCCCAGCAGCCCGTCCTTGCGACGCGCGCGTTCCACGTTGCGGACCAGCGCGTCCACGCCTTCGTTGTTGAAGCCGAGGCGGTTGATCACCGCCTTGTGCTGCGGCAGGCGGAACATGCGCGGCTTGGGGTTGCCGGCTTGCGCGCGTGGCGTGACCGTGCCGATCTCGACGAAACCGAAACCCAAGGCCAGCAGCGCGTCGATGTGCGCGCCGTTCTTGTCCAGTCCGGCGGCCAGGCCGACCGGATTGGGGAAGGTCAGGCCGAAGGCCTTGGTCGGCAGCGGTTCGACCTGCTTGGCCAGCAGCGGACTGGTGCCGGTGCGATAGGCCAGTTCCATCGCCTTGAGCCCGAGTCCATGGGCGTGTTCTGCATCCAGTCCGAACAGGAAGGGGCGGGCCAGGTTGTACATCCGTCAGCGCGTACCCAGCCAGGCCAAGCCACCGAAGAACAGCACGAACATCAGGATGCCGACGATCCACACGATCACCGAAGCCCAACCCAGGACCAGCCCGATCACCGCCATCACGTCACCGTCCAGCGTCGGGTCGCGACGTATTTCCTTGCGCGCCATGTGCCCGGTGACGATGGCGACCAGGCTTCCGAGAAACGGCATCAGGGTCCAGCCGAGGATGCCGGCGACCAGGCTGATGATCGCAAGCGAGCTGTTCTGTCGAACGGAAACATTCATCGATCGGCTCCTGGTGGGTCAGAGGTCGAACTTGATGCCCTGGGCCAGCGGCAGGGAGTCGGAGTAGTTGATGGTGTTGGTCTGGCGACGCATATACACCTTCCACGCATCCGAACCCGATTCGCGGCCACCGCCGGTTTCCTTCTCGCCACCGAAGGCGCCGCCGATCTCGGCGCCGCTGGTGCCGATGTTGACGTTGGCGATGCCGCAATCCGAGCCGGCGGCGGACAGGAACTGCTCGGCCGCCTTAAGATTCTGGGTGAAGATCGACGACGACAGGCCCTGCGGCACCGCGTTCTGCATGTCGATGGCTTCGTCCAGGGTCTCGTATTTCATCACGTAGAGGATCGGGGCGAAGGTTTCGTGCTGCACGACTTCATCGGTGTTCTTCAGACCGGTGACGATCGCCGGTAGTACGAAGTGGCCGGGACGGTCGATGGCGGTGCCGCCGGTTTCCACGGTGCCGCCGCTGGCCTTGGCCTTGGCGATGGAAGCCAGGAACTGGTCCACGGCATGCTGGCTGTTGAGCGGGCCCATCAGGTTGGCCGGGTCCAGCGGGTCGCCGATCTTGCCTTCGACCTGCTTGTAGGCCTTGATCAGCGTGGCCAGCACGTTGTCGTAGATCGACGAATGCACGATCAGGCGGCGGGTGGTGGTGCAGCGCTGTCCGGCGGTGCCGACCGCGCCGAAGACGATGCCGGGGATGGCCAGCTTCAGTTCGGCGGTTGCGTCGAGGATGATCGCGTTGTTGCCGCCCAGTTCCAGCAGGCTGCGGCCCATGCGATGGGCGACGCGCTCGCCGACGCGGCGGCCGACGGCGGTGGAACCGGTGAAGCTGATCAGCGGGATGCGCTTGTCGTCGACGAACTTCTCGGCCAGCTCGGTGCCGGCGTCGTTGACC
>JBOHXX010000316.1:0-3388 GCA_050737675.1 Pseudoxanthomonas sp. | reverse complement strand
AGCGTGGACTCGTGGCGGAAACCGCGGGTGGTGCCGCGCCCGCAGCTGCCAAGGAATAAGCTTGGCACCGGCGATGCCGGTTCCTGTTGTTCTCTCTACGACGCCACCTCCGGGTGGCGTCGTTGTTTGTGTCATGTTCCTGCGTACGTTGCGGTCTCCAGCTCAATGTCGTCGTGGCGGCATATCCCGGGCACGGAGCACGCCCCCCGTCAATCCATCAGCTTCTGCTGCTGCCCATCCGATTCGGTCCAGTGGTAACGGCCGGTCGCCGGGTCGTACACGCGATTGGGTGCGACCTGGATCATGCCGTTGACCGGCTTGCCGGCCGAATCATGTACGGTCGCCGGGGGTTTTCGTGCACGTGCGGTCTGCTCCGCCAGCACCTGTTTCGCCGGCCCTGCGCTGGGAATGGGACTGGACGATTGCGAGCGCTGGCCGGGGTCGGTAGCGAGCTTGGGAGCCTGCGCGGGTTGCGCTTGCTTGAGCTGCGGGCCGACGCCCGTTTGCGTGGGCACCGGCTTGTTGTCCGTAACGGTGGGTTGTTGCAGCTGCTGGGAAATCGCAGGTGCCGCGACGACACACATCAGTGCGGCCAGGCCGAGGGGAATGCGTTTCATGGCGCGATTCCATGGTTGGGGAATGGCTCGAAGTTAATCCCCCGGGGATTCACAGACCATGAAGGAAGCCGCTTCAGCGCGGCGCCAGATAACCGTCCTTCACTCCATCCACCGAAAGCACCACCTGCCACAACTGCGAATTGCGGATGCGGAACGTCGCCATCGAGGCGGCCAGATAGAACCTCCACATGCGCCGGAAGCGCTGGTCGTAGCGCGCGGGTAGCGACGGCCACGCACGTTCCACGTTGTCGCGCCAGGCCTGCAAGGTGCGGTCGTAATCGGTGCCGAAGTTGTGCCAGTCCTCGATCACGAACAGGCCTTCCGTCGCTTGCGCGATCTGCGCGGCGGACGGCAGCATCGAGTTGGGGAAAATGTAGCGTCCGATCCACGGATCGGTGTGGTTGACCGAACGGTTGCCGCCGATGCTGTGCAGCAGGAACAAACCTCCTGCGGGCAGGCAACGCCGCGCCACTTCCAGATAGCCGCGGTAGTTCTTCACTCCGACGTGTTCGAACATGCCGATGGAGAACGCTGCATCGAACGTCTCATGCAGTTCGCGATAGTCCTGCAGGCGGATCTCGATCGGCAAGCCGGCGCACAGCTCGCGCGCGCATTCGGCCTGCTCCTTCGATATGGTGATTCCCACTCCGCTGATGCCGTAACGTTCGGCGGCGAACTTCAGCGCCTCGCCCCAGCCGCAACCGATGTCCAGCACGCGCATGCCCGGCCGCAACCGGAGCTTGCGGCAGACCAGGTCGAGCTTGGCTTCTTGCGCCGCATCCAGGCCATCGAGCACACGGCCATCGGCCTGGGTCCAGTAGCCGCAGCTGTAGACCAGGCGTTTGCCGAGCATGGCAGCGTAAAGATCGTTGCCCAGGTCGTAGTGGCGCTCGCCGACTTCGCGGCTGCGGCCACGGCTCTGCAGGTTGAGCAGGCGCGCGCGCAAGGCATCCCAGGTTTCGCCGGCGCCATGTACGCGCTGGTCGAGCCGGGCCGCGAGCAGGTGGTACAGGAACCCGTCCAGCGATTCCGCATCCCACCATTCGTCCATGTAGCTTTCGCCCAGGCCCAGCGAACCCTGCCCCAGCACCCGCGCATGGAAATGCGGGTCATGGACCTGCAGGTCCCAGGGACGCTCACCGCCTATGCGTATGTCCGCCTCCGCAAGCAGGTCGCCGACCCGTTTCTGGAAGCGCTGCTGCGGCATGGCCTGCGACCAGTCCCTGTCAGGATTTCGCGAACAGCCCGGAATATTCGGGCGCGAGGTGCGGCAGCAGGACCGCGGCAGGCACGTCGACGGTCTGGGTACCGTCGGCATACGGCCCTACCTGGTAAGGCGCGAACACGAAGCGCAAGGCGGTGATCTTGCCCTGTGCATCCACGATCGGCTGGAAGGCATCGAAGTTGTCGACATCGGGCTCGGTGCCTTCGTCGATCATCTTGTCGGCGCTACGCACGAACTCGAGGCGCTCCTGCGGCGCCATTTCATCGGCATCCGCGCGCACCGACACGCTGGTGTGCAACTGCTCGCGGATATAGGCACCGATGGCGGCCCAGCCTTCCACCCTGGGGACCAGCTCGTTGGCGGTCAGCAACTTGTTCTGCCCAGGCAGCCAGACGAAACGCGCGACCAATGGCTCGCCGTGGGCGCCACCGGTATAGCGGCTGCCATCGGCGGCGACCGCGACCAGTTCCGGCGTCTCCACCACCTGTTCGAAGCTCAGCGACAATTCGTACGGCGCGGAAGGCTTGTCGTTGCCGAAGCCAGCGACGGCCTGCATCAGCTCCACGCGAGCGGAATCGGCATAGGCGGAAACGGCCTGGGCCAGGCCCGGATACTTGTTGATCGTCGCTGGGTAACTGATACCCACGATGTAGCCATCGGTGGTCTCGATGACGTCCTTGAGCTCCGGGACTGCGGCGGCGGTGCCGGTAGCCGTTTCAGCCGGGACCGTCGGCGCGGGCGCCGGGGCTGCCGGGACATCGGCTTCGCGCTTGCACGCCGCTGCCATCAGGACGACCGATACCAGCAGGGCGGGCTTCAACAAGGCAAGGTTCAACAGGGATCGCACGGTCTGGCTCCTTCCAATGAGGCACACAGTCTATGCCGCGACGCAACAAGCCGCCACGCTCAGGCATCGACCAGATCGGCGTATTCGGGATGGCGCTGGACGTATTCGGCCGAGTAGGAACACAGCGGCACGGCCCGCAAACCCTCGGCACGGGCGTAGTCGAGGGCAGCTTTGACCAGCATCCCCGCCACGCCACGCCCGCCAATGGCTTCCGGCACGCCGGTATGGTCGATGAGCAGGCGTCCTTCCTGGCGGCGATAGAGCAGCTCGGCCTCGTGCCCGTCCAGTTGCGTGCTGAACCGCCTCGAGGCGGGGTCGTGATTGATCTGCATGGACATGGCTGGACTCCGACAGGTGGGTGGCTGGCGCTCATTGTGCCGTGGCGGTTGCGGACGGCGGCATAACTGGACGTTGCACGTCACATTCAGCCAGTGATCCAGCGCCAGCCTCCATTCCTCAAGGCTTTCAGGGCGCCTTCGGGAAGTTGGCACGATTACTGCTTTATCCCTCCCACGAGTCAATCAAATGGGGAACGGTAATGAGCCTTGACGACGCAACCATCAGCAACAACGCTTCTTCCAGCGACTTTACTTTGCTGGAAGGCCTGTACCAGCTCGCCGTCACGGGCCACACCGACGACTGGGAATTCGAGCGCCTCAACAACGCCGTGTACGAGCGCCTGCTGTCCTCATACAACAG
>JBOHXX010000315.1:0-3454 GCA_050737675.1 Pseudoxanthomonas sp. | reverse complement strand
GGCACATGCGGCAGTTGGCGGCGATAGCCAGCTTGTCGTGGTAGCAGAAACGCGGGATCGGGATGCCGGCCTTGTCGGCGGCCTGGATGATCATCGAGCCCTTGGGCGCAGCCAGCTCGACGCCATCGATGAAGACGGTGACGTGGTCTGGCGCCAGGTTCGGGTTGACGGGCTGCGCGCTCATGCGGCGCGCTCCTGGGCAACGCGATCGATCTTCTCATCGACGATCGAACGGCCATTGAGGATGAAGTATTCGAACTCGTTCCAGTAATGGCGCAGCATGCCCTGCACCGGCCACGCCGCCGCTTCGCCGAACGCGCAAATGGTGTGGCCTTCGATCTGGCCGGCCGAAGCCTTCAACGTATTGAGGTCTTCCAATGTTGCCTTACCCTCGACTACGCGCGTGATCATGCGATACATCCAGCCGGTGCCTTCGCGGCACGGCGTGCATTGGCCGCAGGATTCGGCGTAATAGAAGCGCGAAATGCGTTGGCAGGCGCGGACCATGCAGGTGGTTTCGTCCATGACGATGACCGCGCCCGAACCCAGGCCGGAGCCCGCTTTCTGGATGCTGTCGTAATCCATGGTCAGGCCCATCATGGTTTCGCCCGGCAATACCGGCATCGACGAGCCACCCGGGATCACCGCCTTCAGCTTGTGCCCGTTGCGCATGCCGCCGGCCATTTCCAACAGGTCGGCGAACGAGGTGCCCAGGCGGATTTCGTAATTTCCCGGACGTGCGACATGACCGGACACCGAGAAGATCTTCGGTCCGCCATTGTTCGGTTTGCCAAGATTGAGAAACCATTCGGCGCCATTGCGGATGATCGCCGGCACCGAAGCGTAGGTCTCGGTGTTGTTGATCGTGGTCGGCTTGCCGTACAGGCCGAAGTTGGCCGGGAACGGCGGCTTGAACCGCGGCTGGCCCTTCTTGCCTTCCAGCGATTCCATCAGCGCGGTTTCTTCGCCGCAGATGTAGGCACCGGCGCCGAGCGCGTTGTGGATGTCGATGTAGATGCCTGAACCGAGCACGTTCTTGCCCAGCCAGCCGTGCTTGTAGGCCTCGGCGGTGGCTTCTTCCAGGTGCTCGAACGGCTCGTGATGGAACTCACCGCGCAGATAGTTGTAGGCGACGCTGGAACCGGTGGCATAGCAGGCGATGGCCATGCCTTCGATCACGGAATGTGGATTGAAGCGCAGGATGTCGCGATCCTTGGCCGTGCCGGGCTCGGATTCATCGGAGTTGCAGAGGATGTACTTCTGCATGTCGCCCTTGGGCATGAAGCTCCATTTCAGACCAGTCGGGAAACCTGCGCCGCCGCGACCGCGCAGGCCGGACTGCTTGACCATCTCGACCACGTCGGCCGGCGCGATCTTCTCTTCGATGATCTTGCGCAGCGCGCTGTAACCGCCGGTCTTGAGGTAGTTTTCGTACGACCACGGCTTGTCGAAATGCAGCGTGGTGTAGACCACCTGGTGCTCTTTCGGTGCCGGGCCGACCGGGCCGTAGCCCTCGGAAGCGTGCGAGTGATGTGCCATGCGCTTATTCCAGCCCGTCCAGCAATTCGTCCACCTTCGCGGGCGTGAGCTTCTCGTGGTAGTGGCCGTTGATGACGACCACTGGCGCGCCGCAGCAGGCGGCGACGCATTCTTCTTCGCGCTTCATGTACACGCGGCCATCGGCAGTGGATTCGCCCAGCTTGCAACCAAGCTTCTTCTCCGCATGCGCGACCAGGTCCTCGGCACCGTTCAACCAGCAGCTGATGTTGGTGCAGAAGGCGACGTTGTTGCGGCCGACCTTCTTCGTCTCGAACATCGAATAGAAGCTGGCGACCTCGTAGGCCCAGACCGGCGGCAGCTCCAGGTACTTGGCGACCGCCACGATCAGCTCGTCGCTGAGCCAGCCCTCGTTCTGTTCCTGCGCGGCATGCAGGCCCTGCAACACGGCCGAACGCTTGCGCTCCGGCGGAAACTTGGTCAACCAGTGGTCGATGTGCGCCCGCGTCGCGTCGTTCAACGCGACCAGCGGATCGACATCGCGCGCTGCTTCGAAATTACCCGTGGCCCTCATCGGTCCACCTCACCAAAAACGAGATCGTAGGTGCCGATCATGGCCACGACGTCCGGCAGCATGTGCCCGGTCACGACATGGTCCATCGACGAAAGATGGGCGAAGCCCGGCGCGCGCAGGTGCACGCGGAACGGCTTGTTGGCGCCATCGGAAACGAGATAGCAGCCGAACTCGCCCTTGGGCGCTTCGACCGCGGCATAGGTTTCGCCAGCAGGCACGCAATAGCCCTCGCTGAACAACTTGAAGTGGTGGATCAACGCTTCCATGTCGTCCTTCATTTCCTCGCGGGACGGCGGCGCGACCTTGAAGTTCTGCACCATCACCGGGCCCGGATTGGCCTTCAGCCACTTCACGCATTGCTTGATGATCAGGTTGGACTGGCGCATCTCGGCCACGCGCACCAGGTAACGGTCGTAGCAGTCGCCGTTGGTGCCGACCGGGATTTCGAAATCGACCGTGTCGTATTTGGCATAGGGCTGCTTCTTGCGCAGGTCCCAGGCGATACCGGAACCACGCAGCATCGCGCCGGTCATGCCCCAGGCGCGCGCCTCTTCAGGCGAGATCACGCCGATGCCGACCGTGCGCTGCTTCCAGATGCGGTTGTCGGTGAGCAGGGTTTCGTACTCATCGACGCGCCTGGGGAATTCGTTGGTGAAATCCTCCAGGAAATCCAGCAGCGAACCTTCGCGCGCGGCATTGAAGCGCTTCAGCGCCTTGCCCTTGCGCCAGGGCGATTCCTTGTACTTCGGCATATGGTCCGGCAGGTCGCGATAGACGCCGCCTGGACGATAATAAGTGGCGTGCATGCGTGCGCCGCTGACCGCCTCGTAACAGTCCATCAGCTCCTCGCGCTCGCGGAAGGCGTACAGCATCACCGCCATCGCACCGAGGTCGAGACCGTTGGAACCGATCCACATCAGGTGGTTCAGGATGCGGGTGATTTCATCGAACATGGTGCGGATGTACTGCGCACGCTCGGGCGCCTGGATGCCCATCAGCCGTTCGATCGCAAGCACGTAGGCGTGCTCGTTGCACATCATCGACACGTAGTCCAGGCGATCCATGTAGCCGATCGACTGGTTGAACGGCTTGCTCTCGGCCAGCTTCTCGGTGCCACGATGCAGCAGGCCGATGTGCGGATCAGCGCGGACCACGGTCTCGCCGTCCATTTCCAGGATCAGGCGCAGCACACCGTGCGCGGCCGGATGCTGGGGACCGAAATTCAGGGTGTAGTTGCGGATTTCCTGGCGGCTTTCGGCAGCATTGCTGGCAAAGGCGACACCGGATTGCTGGACGCTCACTTGGCGGGCTCCCTTAGTGCAGCCTCGCCGGCCGCCGTCGCATAACGCGCATCGTCGCGGATCACGCGGGGCACGCCGACAC
>JBOHXX010000314.1:0-3462 GCA_050737675.1 Pseudoxanthomonas sp. | reverse complement strand
GAACCAAGGTGCGCAGAAGAGAAGTGATATTGGGTGGCCTGTCGCTGCCGGTCGCGGCGCTTGCCGGAAGCGGCTTGCTGGTCCCGCGGTTGCTGGCGGCCGAGCGGATGCAGGCGGCCTTCGATGCCGACACCGTGCCGGCGCTGGCCAGGCAACTGGCCGCCGCGTCCTTCCGCAAGCCCGCGACGGAATTGCCGCCGTGGCTGCGCGACATCGGTTACGACGCGTACCGTGGCATCCGTTTCAATCCCGCACGCGCGTTGTGGCGCGAACAGGGCCTGCCGTTCCAGGCCCAGTTCTTCCATCCGGGTTTCCTGTTCAAGGATCGGGTGCAGGTCTTCACCGTGGCCAATGGCCGCGCCAGCGAGGTTGCGTATTCGCCAAGCCTGTTCACCTTCCCCGCCGGGACGGTGCCGGGACGCGCGGCGAACGATCTCGGCTTCGCCGGTTTCCGCCTGCATGGCCGCCTCAACCGCGCCGACTATTTCGACGAGATCTGCGCCTTCCTCGGCGCCAGTTATTTCCGCGCGGTGGCCAAGGGCCAGGCCTACGGACTTTCCGCGCGCGGACTGGCGTTGAACACGCTGCAACCGCAGGGCGAGGAATTCCCGGTGTTCCGCTCGTTCTGGTTGGAAACGCCGGCAGCCGGCGCCGACTCCATGATCGTGCATGCGTTGATGGACAGTCCAAGCGTGTCCGGCGCGTTCCGTTTCGCCATCCACCCCGGCGAGGAAACCCGTTTCGATGTGCAGGCACGCCTGTACCCGCGCGTGGAGCTGGCCCATGCCGGCATCGCCGCGTTGACCAGCATGTATTCGTTCGGCGCCAGCGACCGCGCCGGCGTGGACGACTATCGCCCTGCGGTGCACGACTCCGATGGCCTGGCGCTGTGGACCGGCGCCGGCGAACAGATCTGGCGGCCGCTGCAGAATCCGGCCAGCGCGCAGGACAGTGGCTTCGAGGATTCGAATCCGCGCGGTTTCGGCCTGATGCAGCGGCAGCGCGATTTCGCCGACTACGTCGACGACGAGGCCCATTACGAACGCCGCCCCAGCCTGTGGGTGGAGCCGGTGGGCGACTGGGGCAAGGGCAGCGTGCACCTGATCGAGTTGCCTACCGGCGACGAATACCACGACAACATCGTCGCCTTCTGGCGTCCTGCCGCGCCGCTGGCCGCTGGGCGCGAACATCGCTACGACTACCGCCTGCACTGGTGCAATACGCACACCTGGAATCCGCGATTGGCGAGCGTAGCCGACACGAGGATCGGCGCGGTGCCGAAGACCGGCGCGCGGCGCGTGGTCATCGATTTCGAGGGCGATGCATTGAAAGGCCTGCAGGCGGAATCGGGAGTCGAGGCCGACGTCTGGTCCAATACCGGCAAGGTGCTCAATCCGGTGGTCCATGCGCTGGCCACGACCGGCGGCTGGCGGATCGGATTCGAACTCGAACCGGACGATGCCACCGCGGTCGAGTTGCATGCGCGACTGAAGAAGGGCGGGCAGCCGCTTTCGGAAACCTGGCTGTATCGTTGGACACCATGAGCCCGATGCAAGCGCAGGCAGCGCAATCCTCCGCCTACGAATCGTTGCCGGCACCCGCGCCGATCGCCATGCCGGTGCAATCCCTGCGCGAGGGTCGCCTCGATCGACGCCCGCTACCCAGCGCGCCTGCCGGCATCGGCTGGCGCCGCCTGTACATGATCGGCGGTACTGCCGCGTTGACTGCGCTAGCAACCTGGCAGATGTGGCGGGTGTTGCGCGTGGATGGACTGGAGATACTGGAGGGTGCGCTGCTGCTGCTGTTCGTTTTCCTGTTTGCCTGGATCGCGCAATCACTGCTCGGTGCGCTCGCCGGTTTCGTGCTGGTGCTCGCGCGCGGGCCGGGCCGGCTGGGCATAGATCCGGCCCAGCCGCTGCCGCTGCTGGGCGCACGCACCGCGCTGCTGATGCCGACCTACAACGAGGATCCGCGCCGGTTGCTGGCAGGCCTGCAGGCGATCTACGAATCGGTCCGCGACACCGGCCAGTTGTCCTGCTTCGACTTCTTCATCCTCAGCGATACCACCCGCACCGAAATCGCCAACGAGGAAATCACCGAGTTCCACGCCTTGCTCGAGCGCACCGACGGACAGTCGCGGATCTTCTACCGGCGCCGCGCGGACAACAGCGAACGCAAGGCGGGCAACATCGCCGAATGGGTGCGCCGCTTCGGCGGCGCCTATCCGCACATGCTGATCCTGGACGCCGACAGCCTGATGACCGGCGACACCATCGTGCGCCTGGCCGCAGCGATCGAAAACCACGCCGATGTCGGCCTGATCCAGTCGCTGCCGGTGATCGTCGGCGGCACCAGCCTGTTCGCGCGCATGCAGCAGTTCTCCGGCCGCGTCTATGGCCCGGTGATCGCGCATGGCGTGGCCTGGTGGCATGGCGCCGAGAGCAATTACTGGGGGCACAACGCGATCATCCGCACCCGCGCCTTCGCCGAGCAGACCGGCCTGCCACGCTTGCCGGGGAAAAAACCGTTCGGCGGCCACGTGCTCAGCCATGATTTCGTCGAAGCCGCACTGATGCGCCGCGGCGGCTGGGCCCTGCACATGGTGCCGACCTTGCGCGGCAGTTACGAAGAAGGTCCGCCGTCATTGACCGACCTGCTGGTGCGCGACCGCCGCTGGTGCCAGGGCAACCTGCAGCATGCCGCGGTGCTGCCGGCGCGCGGCCTGCACTGGGTCAGCCGCTGGCATTTCATGATCGGCATCGGCCACTACTTCACCGCGCCCATGTGGGCGATGCTGATGCTGGTCGGCATCGGCATTCCGCTGCAGCAGTCCGGCCCGGATCTCGATGGCGCGATGGCTTCGTTCTCTCCGACCGCTTACTGGAGTTCGCTGGATCCGGAGCGGATCCTGTGGCTGTTCGTGGCGACCATGGGCGCGCTGTTCGCGCCCAAGATCCTCGGCTACCTGGCGCTGCTGCTGGATCCGGTGCAACGACGCGGTTGTGGGGGCGCCTTCCGTGCCTTGCTCAGCGTGCTGCTGGAAAGCGTGCTGGCGGCATTGATGGCGCCGATCGTGATGTACGTACAGTCGCGCGGCGTGGCCGAAGTGCTTGCCGGCAGGGATTCGGGCTGGGAATCGCAGCGCCGCGACGACGGCACCCTGCCTTTTTCCGCGCTGTTGAAAAGTTATGGCGGGCTGAGCCTGTTCGGACTGTTCATCGGCGCCGTGGCCTTGTTCGTTTCGACTTCGCTGGCGGCATGGATGGCGCCGGTGATCCTGGGATTGGTCCTGGCCATTCCCATCGTCGCCCTGACCTCGTCGCGCGCGCCTGGCCAGTGGTTGCGGAAAAGGAAACTGCTCAACATCCCCGAGGAAACGGACCCGCCCCCGATCCTGGGACGCGCCGCCGCACTGCGCAGGCAATCCGCCTAGCGCGCGACCACGAATGCGCGACCGAGAGC
>JBOHXX010000313.1:0-3484 GCA_050737675.1 Pseudoxanthomonas sp. | reverse complement strand
TGGACCAGCACCGCTTCCATCACCGGCGAACGGCCGCGGACCACGAACAGGCGTCCTCCCGGACGCAGCCATTGCAGGAATCGCGGCGGCACCACGTCGACCGCGGCGGTGACGCAGATCGCATCGAAACGACGGTCGGTGGCGTAATCCAGCGCATCGACGTTCTCGATGCGGACATTGTTGCCGAGGCCGCTGACATCCAGCTGACGGCGCGCGCGCGCGGCGAGGTCGGGATTGATCTCCAGGCTGACCACGTCACGGGCCAGCGCGCCCATGCAGGCGGCGAGATAGCCGCCGCCGGTGCCGATCTCCAGGACCTCTTCGCCCGGTTGCAGCAGCAGGCCCTGCAGGACGCGGCCTTCGACCACCGGCTTCATCATCTTCTGGCCATGACCCAGCGGGATCTCCACGTCGGCATAGGCCAGGGCGCGATGGATCTCGGGAACGAAAGCCTCGCGGGGCAAGGTGGCCAGCGCATCCAGCACGCGCGCATCCAGCACGTCCCAGGGACGCACCTGCTGCTCGACCATCATTTCGCGGGCTTGGCTGTAATCGATCGTCATGGGTTCATCCTGCTCGGGAGCCGGGCATTTTAGCGGCTCGGGGCGTGTTTCGAGGGTGCATGCCACCGGGTAACAGCATCGCCGTAGTAGTACACCCATACGCAGTGCCGGAAGTCATCGCGACCTTCGTCCTGTCCGGCAACCAGAATGTTCACTCAACGCACCGCATAGGCGCGCAGGAACATGTCCACGGTGGCTTCCATATGCGCCGCCACGTCGCCGCGCGCGGGCTTGGCGCACAGTCCGCAGATCATGCGCCCGTGCATTTCACCCTTGATCAGCGAGAAGAACTGTTCGGCCGCGCGCGACACGTCGGGGATTTGCAGCTCACCGGCCTCGACCCGCGACTGCAGGAAGGCGGCGAAGGCATCGTGGGTGCGCTGCGGGCCGGCTTCCCAGAACAGCTTGCGCAAGGGATCGTCGGCCTGGCCGAGCGCCATCATCATGCGCTGGGTGCTGATCGCCTCGTCGCTGCTGACCAGGGCGAAAAAGGCGTTGGCGATGACCTTGAGCTGCGCCTGCAGCGGTCCTTTCAATTCCTGGGCGAACAGGTCGTCCGGCAGCATCTCTTCGCACTTGGCGCGGACCGCGGCGGAAAACAACGCTTCCTTGTCGCCGAAATGGCTATACACGGTGAGCTTGGAAACCCCGGCCTCGGCTGCGATCTGGTCCATGCTGGCGCCGTTGAAGCCTTCGCCCGAGAACAGCCGTTTGGCGGCCTCCAGGATCGCGGCGCGCTTGCCCAGGTCCTTGGGCCGGCCGGGGCTTGCAGGCTTGGTCGCGATCTTGGAACTGCTGGCGGGAGAGGTGTTGCTGACCATGTGCGAATACTAGACTAATCGGTTCGATATTTATACTATACCGCCAAGTCCATTTATTGCCCAACCGGCCCAGCCCATACGGAGTGTTCGATCCATGAGCAGTTTGCGCCTCCCCGCAATCCTCTTCCTGCTCGCCGGCCTTGCCGGTTGTGGCGGCCAGGCCGACACGGCCGAGGCCGCCCGCCCGGTGCTGGTGGCGCACCCCGGTGGCGGCGCGCAGGCGGCCTTGTCCGCTTATGCCGGTGAAGTGCATGCGCGCGAGGAAAGCCCGCTTTCGTTCCGGGTTGGAGGCAAGCTGGTCCGCCGCGACGTGGATGCAGGCACCCGGGTCAAGCAGGGCCAGGTACTGGCGGTACTCGATGCCGATGATCTCAGCCTGCAGGCCCAGTCCGCCCAGGCCCAGCTCGCCGCCGCCGAAGCCGACCTGGTCCGTGCCCGCGGCGACCGCGACCGCTACGCCAAGCTGGTCGGCGACAAACTGGTCAGCCAGTCGACCTACGATGCGCAGAACGCCGCCTACAAGGCCGCCGAAGGCCAGGCCCGCGCCGCCCGCGCGCAGCTCGACGTAGCCCGCAACCAGGCCGCTTACTCGCAATTGCGTGCACCGCGCGATGGGGTCATCGCCACCCGCCAGGCCGAAGCCGGGCAGGTCGTCGCCGCCGGCCAGACCGTGTTCACCCTGGCCGCCGACCAGGGCCGCGAGGTCGCCATCTCGCTGCCCGAGAACCGCATCCGCCAGTTCGTCGTCGGTCAGCCGGTGCTGGTGGAATTGTGGAACGCACCGGGGGAACGCCTGCCCGGCACGATCCGCGAAATCTCCCCCGCCGCCGACCCGCAGACCCGCACCTACGCCGCCCGCGTCAACCTGGTCGGCGATGCAGCCAAGGCGGTCGAGCTGGGCCAGAGCGCCCGCGTCTACGTGCAGGAAACCGGCGCCGAAGCCGCCCTCAGCCTGCCGCTGTCGGCGATCCAGCGCGGCGCCGACGGTGCCACCGCGGTGTGGGTGGTCGATGCGCAGGCCGGCAAGGTGAAGTCGCAACCCGTGCAACTCGGCCGTTACGGCGAAACCGACGTGCCGGTGCTGGCCGGGGTGAAACCCGGCGACTGGGTGGTCGCCGCCGGCGGACATCTGCTGCGCGAAGGCCAACCGGTCGCGCCGGTGGATCGCGACAACCGGCCGGTGCTGCCGAAGGAAGTCGCCACCGCCACTCAGAAGGCGCCCTGAACCATGAAGCGCTTCAATCTCTCCGAATGGGCGCTGACCCATCGCAGCCTGGTGCTGTACGCGATGATCGTGCTCGGCATCATCGGCGCCTGGTCCTATCGCCACCTGGGCCAGTCCGAAGACCCGCCCTTCACCTTCAAGGTGATGGTGGTGCGCACGGTGTGGCCGGGCGCCGACGCCAACGAGGTTTCCAGGCAGGTCACCGAGCGCATCGAGAAGGCGCTGATGACCACCGGCAACTACGAGTTCATCCGCTCGTATTCGCGCCCAGGCGAATCGCAGGTCATTTTCGTCGCCCGCGACTCGATGCATTCCGACGAGATCCCCAACCTCTGGTACCAGGCGCGCAAGAAGGTCGGCGACATCAAGGCCACGCTGCCTGAAGGCGTGGTCGGCCCATTCTTCAACGACGAGTTCGGGGACACCTTCGGCAACATCTACGCGCTCACCGGTCCGGGTTTCGACTACGCGGTGATGAAGGACTATGCCGATCGCATCCAGTTGGAACTGCAGCGCGTCGCCGACGTAGGCAAGGTGGAACTGATCGGCCTGCAGGACGAGAAGGTCTGGATCGAGCTTTCCAACACCAAGCTGGCCACGCTCGGCATTCCGTTGAGCGTCGTGCAGCAGGCGCTGGACCAGCAGAACGCGGTGACCTCGGCCGGTTTCTTCGAGACCACCAGCGACCGCGTGCAGCTGCGGGTCAGCGGCGCCTTCGCCTCGGTCAAGGACATCCGCGATTTCCCGATCCAGGCCGGTGGCCGCACCGTGCGCCTGGGCGACATCGCCGAGGTCCATCGCGGCTTCGCGGACCCTTCTGCGCCGAAGATGCGCTTCATGGGCCAGGACGCGATCGGCCTGGCGGTGGCGATGAA
>JBOHXX010000312.1:0-3499 GCA_050737675.1 Pseudoxanthomonas sp. | reverse complement strand
CGCGAGCTCTCCGTCCCGATAGCGAAAAAGCCCAAGAGCTCGCGCCCAGGGGGGGCGCTCCTGCGGGATGGCGATCTTTCGTCGCCTCACACCATCACGATGCAATCGACCGGGCAGGCCGGCAGGCACAGTTCGCAACCGGTGCACAGCGGTTCGATGACCACGTGCATGTGCTTGGCGCCGCCGACGATGGCATCGACCGGGCAGGCCTGGATGCACTTGGTGCAGCCGATGCAGTCGGCTTCCACGATCAGCGCGGCCTGCGCCGGTTTGTGCGGACCACGGCTGCGGTCGTAGGGCAGGGATGCCACGCCGAGGATCCGCGCCAATGCGCGTGCGCCGGCATCACCTCCCGGCGGGCAACGATCCACCCGTGCCTCGCCGCGCGCCATCGCCTCGGCGTAGGGATGGCAGCCTTCGAATCCGCACTGGCCGCACTGGGTCTGCGGCAATACGCGATCCAGGCGCTCGATCAGGTTGTCGGCGATGTCATGCATGGATGGCGTCGTGGCCGTGTATTGCCCGTGGTGCGGGCGGTGGGGTTTCAGGCGACCTGGCGGCCGCGGTACCAGCGCTGCTGGGCCAGCGCCAGCATGCCGAGGTCTTCGCGGCTGTCGCCGTAGGCATGGACTTGCGGATAGGCGTCGACATCGTAGCGCGCACGGATCAGCCGCGCCTTGTGCGGGCCACAGTCGCCGCCCTCGTAGCGGCCGGTGAGCGTGCCGTCGCGCGCTTCCAGCCGGTTGCAGATCAGCTCCAGGCCGTGGCGTTCGCACCACGGCTGCAGGTAGACATCGAGCGAGGCCGAAACCAGGACCACGGTATCGCCGCGCTCGCGGTGCCAGGCGATGCGTTGCATCATCTCGGGGCGCAGTAGGCCGGGAAGCACTTCGTGTGCGTGGCGGGCACCTTGCTCGCGGATTTCCGCTTCGCCGCGGCCGCGGAACGCAAGCTTCAGCACCCGTTCCCGCAGTCGTCGCGCCGATATCAGGCCCAATCGATATCCGGCCAGCCACGGTCCGGCCGTCCATTTCGCAGAGGCCAGCTGTTGCGGCGTGGCGAGGTCGCGGATGAAGCGGCCGAAGCTGTCGGCGTCGGTGATGGTGTGGTCGAAATCGAACAGCGCCAGGTCGGCGGCACCGCGTTGTTCCGCGATCACCGGACCGGCATGCCCGGTTCCGCCGCGCTGTCGGCGTCCAGCAGGGCCAGCGCGCCGCCGTCGAAACCGGCGGACAGGATCATGCCTTCGCTGGTGCCGAAGCGCATCTTGCGCGGAGCCAGGTTGGCGATGAACACGACCGTGCGGCCGACCAGTTTCCCGGGCTCGCCGTAGCTGGCGCGGATGCCCGAGAAGATCTGCCGCTTGCCGAGCTCACCGGCATCCAGTTCGAAACGCAGCAGCTTGTCGGAACCCTCGACGAATTCGCAGGCCAGCACCTTGCCGATGCGCAGGTCGAGCCTGGAGAAGTCGTCGATGGAGATGGTCGAGCCTGCAACTACAGGCGTAGGGGCGACGTGAGTCGCGACTGTTGCGCTTGCCGATTTTGCATTCGCGACTGGCGTCGCTCCTACGGCCACAACAGCAGGCGCGCCCATCGTGTCCTTCGAGGCTTCGGTCATGGCGTCTATCTTCTTCGGATCGATGCGGGTGAACAACGGCTGGTAAGGCTTGACCGCATGCGCCAGCAGCGGCGCCTCCAGGTCCTGCCATGCGTACACCGGAGCGGCGAGGAATGCCTCCGCCTGGACCGAAGTCTGCGGCAGGATCGGCTTCAGCGCGGCGACGAGCACGCGGAACAGGTTCAGGCCCTGCGTGCACACGGCCTGCAGTTCGGCATCGGCGCCTTCCCGGACGTTATCGAGTTCCTTCGCGATGACCCAGGGCTTTTTCTCGTCGATGTAGCGGTTCGCCTCGTCGGCCAGGGCCATGGTCTGGCGGATCGCGCCGGCCGGGTCGTTGCGCTCATAAGCTTCACGGATCGGCGCCAGTGCGGCCACGAAGCGGTCGTACATCGCGGGCTCCGGCAATGTCGCGGCCAGTTTCCCGTCGAAGCGCTTCTCGATGAAGCCGGCGCAGCGGCTGGCCAGGTTGACGAACTTGCCGACCAGGTCGGCGTTGACCCGGGCGATGAAATCGCCGAGGTTGAGGTCGAGGTCGTCGACCCCGCCCGAGGACTTGGCTGCGTAGTAATAGCGCAGCGCCTCCGGCTCCAGGTCCGCGTCCAGGTAGGTGCGGGCCATGATGAAGGTGCCACGCGATTTCGACATCTTGGCCCCGTCCACGGTCAGGTAGCCGTTGACGTGCAGGCGCGTCGGCGAGCGGAAACCGACGCCGTGCAGCACCGCCGGCCAGAACAGGCCGTGGAAATTGACGATGTCCTTGCCGATGAAGTGGTGCAGTTCGGTCTGCGTACCGGCGAGCAGGTGCGATTCGAAATCCAGGCCGTTGCGCGCGCAAAGGTTGCGGAAGCTGCTCAGGTAGCCGATCGGCGCGTCCAGCCAGACGTAGAAATACTTGCCCGGCGCACCGGGGATCTCGAAACCGAAATACGGCGCGTCGCGGGAGATGTCCCAGGCGCGCAAACCGCCTTCGGCATCCAGCCATTCCATCAGCTTGGCCTTGACTCCCTGCAGCGCCACGTCGCCGGCCATCCACTCGCGCAGGAAGGATTCGAAGCGCCCGACTTCGAAGAAGTAATGCTCCGAATCGCGCAGCTCGGGCGTGGCTCCGGAAAGTACCGACTTCGGTTCCTTCAGGTCGGTAGGCGCGTAGGTCGCCCCGCAGTTCTCGCAGTTGTCGCCGTACTGGTCGGGCGTGCCGCAGTTCGGGCAGATGCCCTTGATGTAACGGTCCGGCAGGAACATGCCTTTTTCCGGATCGTAGAACTGGGCGACGCTGCGGCGGGCGATATGGCCGCCGGCTTCAAGCCGGGCGTAGAAGGTTTCGGTCAACTCGCGGTTGGCGGCCGAGTGGGTTGAATCGTAATGGTCGAAGGCCACGCCGAAGGCGGCGAAATCGCGCTCATGCGAGGCCTGGACGTTGGCGATGAAGGCTTCCGGCGTGACCCCGGCCTTTTCCGCCGCCAGCATGATCGGGGTGCCGTGGGTGTCGTCGGCGCAAACGAACCAGGCCGTGTCGCCGCGCAGGCGCCTCGCGCGAACCCAGATGTCGGCCTGGATGTAGCCGACCAGGTGGCCCAGGTGCAGCGGGCCGTTGGCATAGGGCAGGGCGGTGGTGACGAGCGCGGTGCGGGTCATGGGATGCGGCGTGCGAAGGGGACGCGATTATCGCATGCGCGACAAACCGGCTTCCCGCAAAACGCATCGGCCCGGCGGGTGCCGGGCCGAATGCGGTGTCGTAAAGGAAGCTATACCGGGATTATTCGCGGATCCAGGTCTGGGCGCGGCAGATGAAGGCGATGCAGCCGGACATGTCCAGCTTCCTGCCCTCGGGACTCAACTGGATCTTGGATTTGTAGGTCTTGCCCTTGGCCGGGTC
>JBOHXX010000311.1:0-3506 GCA_050737675.1 Pseudoxanthomonas sp. | reverse complement strand
TCTTCGCGATCCGATCGAAGAGCTCGCGCCCATGGGGCGCTCCTACGAACGGGGTCAACCGACCTCTTTCGCCGGAGACAACGCCTCGATCAGGCGACTCAACACTTCGTCCAGCGAGCCGACGCCGTTGACCACGGTCAGCTGCCCGTGCTGGCGGTAATAGTCGATCACCGGCGCGGTTTCGTTGTTGTACTTCTGCAGCCGGTTGCGCACCACTTCCGGCGTGTCGTCGGCGCGGCCCTCGGCGGCGGCGCGGCCGGCGATGCGCTCCACCAGCAGTTCATCTGCGACTTCCAGCTGCACCGCGTAATCCATCGGCTGGCCGAGCTTCTGCAACAGCACGCCCAGCGCGTCGGCCTGGGCCAGGTTGCGCGGGTAGCCATCCAGGATGAAGCCGCCGGCGGTATCCGGACGGGCGAAACGGTCTTCCAGCATGCCCAGCAGGATCCCGTCGCTGACGAAATCGCCACGCGCCATCACTTCCTTGGCCTGCACGCCCAGCGGGCTGCCGGCGGCCACTTCGGCCCGCAACAGGTCGCCGGTGGAGATGTGCGGAACCTGCAGGTATTCCTTCAGCCGCGCCGCTTGCGTGCCCTTGCCCGACCCGGGCGGGCCCAGTAGAACCAATCGCATTGCCTGACTCCCAAAGCAAAAATAATCCGGTGGGCGGGCGGCGGCGCTAGACTTCACCCGCGCCAGCGCGACCCCGCGCTATGGCCCAAGCTTACCGCATCCCCCCATTCCGGAACGAACCCGACCATGGTTGCAGGCACCCTGCTCTACGCCCAGTCCGGCGGCGTCACCGCCGTCATCAATGCCTCCGCTTCGGCCGTCATCAGCGAGGCCCGGGCCCGCAAGGTCAAGGTCCTGGCCGCCCGCAACGGCATCCTCGGCGCCCTGCGCGAGGACCTGATCGACACCAGCAAGGAATCCGCCGCCGCGATCCGCGCCCTGGCCCACACCCCCGGCGGCGCCTTCGGTTCATGCCGCTACAAGCTCAAGTCGCTGGAAGCCGATGCGGCCAAGTACGAGCGCCTGCTGGAAGTGTTCAAGGCCCATGACGTGCGTTATTTCCTCTACAACGGCGGCAACGATTCGGCCGACACCGCATGGAAGGTGTCGCAGCTGGCCCAGGCCTACGACTACCCGCTGACCTGCATCGGCGTGCCGAAGACCGTGGACAACGACCTGGCAGTCACCGATACCTGCCCGGGCTTCGGCTCGGCGGCCAAGTACACCGCGGTGTCGGTGCGCGAAGCCGCGCTGGACGTGGCCGCGATGGCCGAGACCTCGACCAAGGTCTTCGTCTACGAAGCCATGGGCCGCCACGCCGGCTGGCTGGCCGCGGCCGCGGGACTGGCGGGGAAGAATCCCGACGAGGCGCCGCAGATCATCCTGTTCCCCGAGCGCGCCTACGACGAAGCCGCGTTCCTTGCCCAGGTGAAGAAAGTGGTGGCGAAAGTGGGCTGGTGCGTGGTCGTGGCCAGCGAAGGCATCCAGTACGCCGACGGCCGCTTCGTCGCCGATGCCGGCGGCGGCAAGGATTCGTTCGGGCATACCCAACTCGGTGGCGTGGCCTCGTACCTGGCCGGCCGGGTCAAGAACGAATTGAGGATGAAGGTGCACTGGACCCTGCCCGACTACCTGCAGCGTTCGGCGCGGCACATCGCCTCGAAGAGCGACTGGGAACAGGCGCAGGCCGCAGGCAAGGCCGCGGTGCAGTTCGCGCTGAAGGGCCGGAACGCGGTGATGCCGGTGATCGTGCGCACGTCCGATGCGCCGTACCGCTGGAAGATCGAGGCCGCGCCGTTGAGCAAGGTCGCCAACCACGAGAAGAAGATGCCGAACGGCTTCATCCGCAAGGATGGCTACGGCATCACCGCCGCCGCGCGCAAATACCTGGAGCCGCTGATCCGTGGCGAAGCGTATCCACCCTACGGGCGCGATGGCTTGCCGGATTACGTGACGCTGAAGAACGTGGCGGTGAAGAAGAAACTGCCCGCGTTTACCGGCTGAAGCCACCTGGCCAGCCGCCGGCCTACCGGCGGCAGACATGGGTAAAATGGATGCCACGGCTTCGGGGGAAGCCGTGGTTTCAAGCGTTCGTGCTGCGCTTGACCAATTGCCATTACAACAGGGGAATCCATGAAGAACCTTTTTCTGCTCGTGAGCCTGGCGATTGCCGGGGTGCCTGCCTTTGCCAAAGACAAGATGATCCCGCTTTCCGAGGCGGATGCCGCGACCCTTCAAGGCAAGAAAGTGGCCCTCACCGTGCATGAGCGCCCTACCTTCGTCGCCATGACCGCAGGCAAGGCCGGTTTCGGCTTGCTCGGCGTCGCCGCCATGGCCTCCGCCGGCAACAAGCTGGTCGATGACAACCACGTGCAGGATCCTGCCGATATCGTCCGCACCCAGCTCGCGGCGGCGTTGCGCGATGCCTATTCCGCACAGTTGCTGCCGGTCGACACCGTGGCCACCAAGGCCAAGAAACCCAGGGAACTCGCCGCACTTCATCCTGACGCGGACTATGTCCTCGACGTGCGTTCCGGCGGATGGATGTATTCGTACTATCCCACCCGCTGGGGTAGCTACTGGGTCGGCTACAGCGTGCAAGTCCAGCTTGTGGACAGCAAGACCGGCAAGCAGGTCTCGAACGTCGCCTGCAACTCCAACACCCACGAAAATCCGGTTTCGCCTTCGCGCGAGCAACTTCTCGCCGATGAAGCGAAGCTGCTGAAGGATGTCACCGCATCGCTAGGCTGGATGTGCGTGCAGGTACTGGCCAAGGAACAATTCAGGCTTTCTCCGCAACAGGTTGCGTCCATTCCCGCGGAATACGTCGATCCGCTGGCGTCCATAACCCCCACGGCCACTGAAGGCACGACGGCGGCGGCGGAAACAGCGTCGCAGGACGCCACGCAAGCGGGTGCGGACCAGGCCCTTGCGATCCCCGCGGAAACAACCGATGGCGTTGCTGCGGCCACGGATGCCCCCGCAACCGATCCGGGGAAAGCATCCGCAGCTGTGCCTGCGTCCCCCGGGGAGGCGCCGGCCGCTTCGCAGGCACTTCCCGAAGCCGCCCCCGAGGGTGGCGGCGAATAAGCCGCCGGCTTGGATGGATGGAGGAACAACGCCCGGCAATGCCGGGCGTTTTCGTTTGCGACCGGGGGGACGATACCGGTTGCCGACCGCAGCGCCGCGAGAGGCTTCAGCCCGGCTCCGCTTCCCGTCCGCGAAGCGGTTTGCTTCGCACGCGAGCTTCCGATTCCCATCCGCGAACCTTTTTTCCTCGCCCGCGAACCTCTTGTGCCCCGTGCGCGGGATGCAAGTGCCTCGCGCGCGGGCCGGCGAGACTCGTGCGCGAACCGGTGGTGCCTCGCCCGCGACTTTCCGAAGCCCGGCCGCGAGTCTTTTTGCTTCGCGGGCGAAGCCCGGGAGCCTCGCCCGCGAAGCCCTGCCACCCCGCGCGCGAACCGGCGAGGCTCGTGCACGAACCGGTGGTGCCT
>JBOHXX010000310.1:0-3532 GCA_050737675.1 Pseudoxanthomonas sp. | reverse complement strand
CTTCGGTGCCGATGCCGATCTTCTGCGCCATCTTCGAGGTTTCGTCGGCCGCGTCGATGGATCGGTTCACCAAGAGAGCGAGGCCCGTTCCTGCCGCTACGAACGCGGCTCCCATCGCAACGCCGGCTTGCTTTGCCGTCTTTTGTAGGTCCTTCAGGCGCTTCTCGGAACGCGCGGTGTCGGTGAAAAATCCCGCCGTGTTGAGCTGCAAATCTATGATAATCGAGCCGGCCGTCGCCATTACGCAGCCTCTCTCTGCTTGCGATAAAGGTGGCTTTCCCACGCAAGCTGTTTCTCTGGGTTCTTATACCTCCAGTCAGATGGGTCCATCTCCCATGCTTTCGTATCGATGTTGAACCGCGCTCGCATCTTCTCTTTCTGCGGGTCCGAATTCGCCGCGAAGGAACGGTCTGCCGACTTCTCCGGCTTTCCCGTACCGAAAGGATCATCAGACTGGTCGCGTTTCGCCAGCGGCTCCAGCGAGTAGTTCTGTTGCTGCAAGTAGACGCTATCGCCACCTTGCAGCGGATCAAGACCGAACCGCCTGCGTGCTTCGTTTGGCGCCTTGATCCCGTTTTTCACAAGCGTGCCCTCGACCTCGGCCTGCTTTTGCGCATCCATTCGCAGCAGCGGCTCCAGGTTCAGCTCCACGCAGAGCCCTTCCTGCAGGCCTAGGCCTTCGTCCAGGCAATCCTCCATGCTCTCGATGCGGGACTGAAGCGCGTCCGAGTAATACATCTGGTTCAGGTCATCAACCTTTAGACCCGCAGGGATTGAGCCGATTCCCACCTTGAATGGGGGGATGCCGAAGGCATGGCAGATTTGCTCGTCGCTATATTTCAACTGCTCCACCAGCTGCGAATTTTGTGCATTGCCAGCGAGCGCCAGATACTTCGCGTCTGCACCGATCACCGCCACGCGTCCGGTGTTCTGGCCAGTGAAGTTTTCCCTCCAGTATTCCTTCAGTTTTTCGGCATCCTTATCGGAGATGCCGGCCGGCATGGTTAGGACGCCCGACAGTCGCGCGCCATTCTCGAAGAAAGAGGCCTCGTTTTTCTGGATGCGAATGTTCTTGGTCGCCGAAAGATGGGCAGCCCACAAGGGCGGGACGCCAATCAGCGGGTGGTGTATCGCAATCTCGCGGTCGTGGATGATCTCTCGTGCCGGCACCGTCACTTGCTCGGCACCTATGCCTGGAATGATGGTGTTGGTCGTGCCATAGCTGATTTGGTAGAAGACTGTGCCGGATGCCGAGACCATCGGCGTTACCTTCGTTGGATCGAGGATATAGAGCCCATCCACGAAGCCACGTTCGTTCCTGCGCTTGAGCACGTAGGTATTGCCGTACTGGAGCTTCGAAAGAATCCAGTTCTCGCGAAACTGTGCCGGCGTTTGGTAGTGGTTTTGAAGCCGCAGCACTGGGCTGAAAAATGCGCTTCTCGCTTCTCGCCACAAGCCTTTTGAGTCCAGTTCCTTGAGCTGGAATGGCAGCTTTCCTACGTCCTTCGAGATGCGCGACAAGCACGCATAGACGGTTGAATATTGGGTGACGTCACCATGCGTTAGCTCACTGACTCCGCGCTGCCACGCGCCAGTGAATGGCTCAGTGATTTGGCGCCAGCCGCCTGGCCCGCCGCCGACGTTGGTCACGGGGGCCATATTGGCCGCGGCTTTCTGACCAAACAGTCCGCGCAGGCGCTCAACGATATGCATCCAGCACCCCACGAATCTTCGCGTTGACGTAATCCGCGGTGAGCTTCTCCAACTTCAGGCGCTCCTCGAGTACGTGCGATGCCTCGTGCACGATTCGCTGCTGTCGATTTTCGTTCCATCCCTCAGTTCCGATTTCCAGCGGCACCCAGGCTTCACGGTCGCTTTCCAGGAAGGCCACCGAGACGCAGATGATGGTGTCGTCTTGAATCAGGGAAGCAGTGACTTGGTACCGGTCGCCTATTTCCTGCCGGAAGATGGCCACGACCTGATTGGACAGTGCGAGCAACGCCTCCTGATAGGCAGTTCCGACCCTCTTCCCGGCGCCCACGGTCAGCTCTCCCCACCGACGACGACGATCTCCGCCGACTGCGCCAAGTGCCAACTTCTCTCCAGGAGTATGCCCAGGGAGTTGGTCTGCCAAAGAGAGACCATCTGCGCTGGCGATTCCGGCGTGTCGCGCATGTCAAGCGTCGCATGGCCGGCACTGCGCACCTGCAAGCCGCCGTCCCATACCGCCAGGCGCGAGGCCGGAATGATGTGCATGCCGGCTAGATCGTCGACTGCGACCACCTCGATTCCCGGTCGGAAGTTGCCGCCACGAACACCCATCCCACCGGTGGCTTCGATGCGGGTTGCCAGGTCGGCAACATCGCCGGCCGGGCCCGCGACAACGTAGCCGTTCGATGGACCTGCAGCGCGGAGTCCTGCCCGCAGGTCTGCCAGTGGATCGCCGGTGCCCGCAACCGCAATCGTGTCGGAGCTGTCGAGTGCGGTCAGGATTGAGCGATTGCTCGCGCGGGTGACGGCGTTGGCGAGCTCTGATTCAAACAGGCGCCGGCCTTCGCCGCCAGTGGCGTTCGCGAGGTCCTGCGTGATCACGACGATGCCGACCGCCTTCGTCGGCTCGATGCCGCTCATCGAAAGGCTCAGCTTGCGAACCGGTTTCGGGTCGCCTTCTGCCACCACGTCACCAACGGCGTCCGCGGCTACCATCACCCTGGCCGTTTGAATCGGCAGGATGCTGGCGAACCGCTTGACCGAATCGAGAATCGAAAATTCTGAAATCGATGCGAGATAGCTCGCTGCCAGTGCGGCGGCGTCGCCATCTCCCCAGATGGCATCACCCAGTGAGTGTGCGGCGGCCTTTGTGACCAGAGGATTGCCGCTGGACCTGAGCGCGGCCCCCACTTCGCCTTTCTCGGCGCGAAGCATCACCCACGCGAGATCCTGGAACGCTCGCGCTTGTGCGCGGTGGTCGGCGTCACGATTGCCGGAGATTGCGGTCAACGCGGCGTGTGCGCGACTGACTGCAGCAAATTCGAGTGCATCCACTTTCGATCCTTTCGCTGTGAAATGGCGCCGTGTCGGCGAGTGGATGGCACTGTTTCACAATCGAATAAAATCAATCATTGGCGTGCGATTTTGCGCAGCCGTTCAATTTCCTCGGGAAGACTGGACACTTCCGGCACGGCTGGACAGCGCGCGCGCAGGTGGTCGGCAACGGCGTTGGCGGCGACGAACCAGCCGGCCGCCGTGATCGCCGCGAGGGCTCGCTTATCGACACCCTGGGCCTGCTGCCAAGAGTCGACCGCGGCGGCGGCCAGGACTTCCGGCAGCGAAGCGGCGAGCTCCAGCACAACGGCATCGGTCGCGCCCGCCGCACGCCACTGGCGCACCGCTTCAGGGTCGACCAGGAGGGCATGGCCACGGCCACGCCGGCCGCGGCTTGCAACGGGGCAGCCTTGGCTTATCCAGCGTCGCAGCGTGCCCAGGCGGACGCCCATGGCGGTTGCAGCTTCAGGGACGGGCAGTGCAGGCA
>JBOHXX010000309.1:0-3533 GCA_050737675.1 Pseudoxanthomonas sp. | reverse complement strand
ACGATCACGTGGTGCATCAGGTAGATGGAATAACTGGCGTCGGACAGATACCTGAAGAACGGCGACGCGTTGCTGGCGATCTTGCGGAAGCCGCCGAACAACAGCCGGATGACCATCCAGACCAGCAATGACGAAGCCAGCAGGCGCAGGCTCTTGCCGGCGAGGGTGTGGTTGCCAGCCTCGGACCACGTCACGGTCAAGGCGACGATGCCCGCCAGCACGGTGCCAGGATCCGGGCTGGAGAAGCGGAGCAGCAGCGTTTCGTCCATTTCCAGGAGCATGCCCGCACCGAAGAATGGAGCGTAGACCAGCAGTTCGGAGGGATCGACAAGACCAAGGTACTCGTGACTCAGGAGAGTCGGAGCCAGATGGTCCATTGCAGCGACCATGGCGCTGCACGTCACCGCAAGCCCGAGCATGAGCCGGAAACCCGACCCGGTAGCAAGCCATGCTGGCCACCTCGAAGCGGCGAGCCGGCGGATTGGCCGCGTGCAGGCGGCGAGGATCGTGCAGAACACCAGCAGGTACACCAGGAACCACAGGTGGCCCACCATGCTTCCACTCGACCACATGACCTGTACTTCGTCGCCTGATGGCAGCCAAGCGCCTGGCGTACCGCCTTTTTGCAGCAGCCAGGCCTGCACCAGGTTGAAAGTGAGCAGGGTGGACAACAAGGGCACGCCGATGCGCCGCAGGCGTTCGCACAGGAATTCGGCCGGGCTGGATCGCCGCAGCAGCAAAGTGGCGAAAAAACCCGCAATCAGAAAGAACGCTGGCATGCGGAACAAATGGATACTGCGGGTGAGGTTCTGGAAGAACTGGTTGCGCTGCGGATCGCGAACCAGCCAGCCCACGCCCTGGCTGTAGGGATACGCGGAGTGCAGCACCACGCCAAGCAACATCAAGCTACTGCGCAAGCCATCCAACCAATGGATGCGGCGCGCTGGCATGGTCAGAGGTGCTGTTTGCTTAGACACCTTCCCCCCGGCAGGCTTCTCCGGGCACCACGTGCCTGGATGAACCGGTCCCGTCGGGACCGCTATGGCAGGTTGAACGCGTAAAGGCAGGCTTTGAGGCCGCCAGCGGGCAATCCCGCTAAACTAGTGGCATGACGACCAAAATCACCCTCTCAAAGCGTGCCCAGGGCCTCACCAGCTCGGCGATCCGTGAAATCCTCAAGGTCACCGAGCGTCCGGAGGTCATCTCCTTCGCTGGCGGCCTGCCTTCGCCGGCCACCTTCCCGATCGAACGCATCCGTTGGGCCTGCACCAAGGTGCTGGACGAAGCCCCGCAGGCTTCGCTGCAATACGGCCCGACCGAGGGCTACACGCCCCTGCGCGAGTGGGTGGCCAAGCGCCTGAGCAGGAACGGCGCGACCATCCGCCCCAGCCAGGTGCTGATCACCACCGGTTCGCAGCAGGGTCTGGACCTGCTGGGCAAGGTGTTGATCGACGAAGGCAGCAAGGTGCTGGTGGAAACCCCCAGCTACCTGGGCGCACTGCAGGCGTTCTCGCTGTTCCAGCCGGCGTATTCCTCGATGCAGGCCGACGAGGACGGCATCGTCACCGACGCATTGACTGCCGAACAGCTGGCCGGCGCCCGCTTCATGTACTGCCTGCCCAATTTCCAGAACCCCACCGGCCGGCGCATGCCGCTGGAGCGGCGCAAGGCGCTGCTGGAAAAAGCCATCGCCGCCGGCGTGCCGGTGGTCGAGGACGATCCCTACGGCGCGCTCAGCTACAGCGGCGAAGAGCTGCCCAGCCTGCTGTCGATGGCGCCTGAACATGTCATCTACATGGGCTCGTTCTCCAAGGTGCTGGTCCCGGGTCTGCGCCTGGGTTACGTGGTCGCGCCCGAGGAGTTGCTGGGCAAGCTGGTCCAGGCCAAGCAGGCCGCCGACCTGCACACGCCTTCGTTCACCCAGCGCATCGTTTATGAAGCCGTGCAGGACGATTTCCTGGACCAGCACATTCCGGAAATCCGCACCCTCTATGCCCACCAGTGCGAGTTGATGCTGGCGGCGCTGGACCGGTATTTCCCGGACACGGCCCGCTGGACCCGTCCGCAGGGAGGCATGTTCATCTGGGTCACCCTGCCGCAAGGCGTGGACAGCGCCGCGCTGCTGGCCAAGGCGATCGAACAGAACGTCGCGTTCGTACCGGGCGCGCCGTTCTACGCCAACGATCCGCAATCCAACACCCTGCGCCTGTCTTTCGTCACCGTGCCCGCCGACAAGATCGAGGCTGGCATGCAGATAATCGGCGCCTTGCTGAAGGCTGAAATCGCCGCCTTGCCACAAGCTGCCGTTGCCTGAGCCAGCGACATCAACCCGGGCTGCCTGCATGAGCAAACCAACCCGCCTGCTGATCCATGGTGCATCCGGCCGCATGGGCCAGGCCTTGCTGCGCCTGTGTGCGGAACAGGCTGGATGCCAGGTTGTTGCAGCTGTCACGCGCAAATCTCCGGCCCAGAGGGTCGTGGAAGGAGTGCCGTTCTTTGCCGCCAGCGAACTTTCCGGGGTGCCGGCCTTCGACGTGGCCATCGATTTCAGCCTGCCGGAAGGTTTTGATCCCATCCTCGAGCTGTGCGTGGCTCGCGGCGTGGCGCTGGTGTCGGGCACTACCGGGCTGGGTGACACGCAACGCGCCGCCCTGGACGCGGCGGCTACCAGTATTCCGTTGGCCTGGGCCTCCAACTTCAGCCTCGGCGTAGCGGTGTTGACCGAACTCGTCGAGCGAGCGGCGATGGCCTTGCCAGGTTGGGACTGCGACATAGTCGAGGCCCACCACGCGCAGAAGCAGGATGCGCCTTCGGGTACCGCCCTGACCCTGGGTGAAGCCGCGATCGCCAGCGGCGCCAAGGTCGAATACGCCAGCTTGCGCGCCGGGGATATCGTCGGCGAACACACGGTCCAGTTCACCGGCCTGGGCGAACGCCTGGAGCTGGTCCATCGTGCCGGCAACCGCGACATTTTTGCCCGTGGCGCCCTGCACGCCGCACGGCGCATCGTCGGCAAGCCTGCCGCGTCTTACCGGGTAAGGGATTTGCTGGACTGAGCGCGCCCGGCGCCGAGGGCAGGTCGTTCCACGGAAAAAACGACTGGCGCCGGCAGGCCCGCGCCCGTACAATTCTCGCTCGCCTGTTACCCACCGCCACGGACCGGAGCAATGCCGAGTCCGCGGTTTCTTGCAGCCGCAAGTTGGAGGGGCAGGGTTCCTTCACCCCAAGGCGAACCCAGTGACCCAACCCGCAATCCTCGTACTCGAAGACGGCACCGTATTCGAGGGCGAATCCGTAGGCGCCAGCGGCCTTTCCGCAGGCGAGGTGGTATTCAATACCGCCATGACCGGGTACCAGGAAATCCTCACCGATCCCTCGTACGCGCGCCAGTTGGTCACCTTGACCTATCCCCACGTCGGCAATACCGGCTGCACCGACCAGGACGACGAAGCCCGCCAGGCCTGGTCCTCCGGCCTGATCGTGCGCGACGTGCCGCGCCGGCCCAGCAACTGGCGCAACCAGCAGGCCTTGCC
>JBOHXX010000308.1:0-3589 GCA_050737675.1 Pseudoxanthomonas sp. | reverse complement strand
CTTGTATCCAGGTCGCCCGATCGCGACTGACGTCGCTCCCACAGCGCCCATGCGGTTCAATACTTCTCTTTCTTCCGCTTCGCCGGCTGCCCGCGCGGCGACAGTCCCTGCACCTGCTTTTCCTCGGCCAGCTTGAAGTCGATCTTGCGTTCTTCCAGGCTGGCCTTGAGCACCACGATGCGCACCTGGTCGCCCAGCCGGAAACTCATGCCGCGACGTTCGCCGGCCAGGGTCTTTCGGATCGGGTCGAAGTGGTAATAGTCGTGCGGCAGCTGGGTCACGTGGATCAGGCCGTTGACCTTGGAATCGTTCAATTCCACGAACAGGCCGAAGCTGGTCACCCCGCTGATCACGCCGTCGAACTGTCCGCCGACGTGCTGTTCCATCCATGCGGCGCGGTAACGCTCGTCCACTTCGCGCTCGGCCTCGTCCGCGCGACGCGCGCGTTCGGAGCATTGCAGCGACAACGCCGCCATCGCATGCGCTGAATAGAGGAACTTCTCAGGCTTGGCGCCGCTCAGCACGTGCTTGATCGCGCGATGGACCAGCAGATCGGGATAGCGCCGGATCGGCGAAGTGAAATGCGCATACGCCGCCAGTGCCAGGCCGAAGTGGCCGGCGTTGTCAGGCGTGTACACCGCCAGGCTCTGGCTGCGCAGGACCACCGATTCCAGCAAGGCCACATCGGGGCGCTCGCGGATCTTGTGCAGCAACTGGGTGAAATCGCGCGGCTGGACCTTGCTCCACGGCGGCATCGACAGCTTGAACTCCTTGAGGAATTCCAGCAGGTCGGCGTACTTGGATTCCGGCGGCCGGTCGTGCACGCGATACGGCGCGGGCACGTGCGCGGCAAGCAGGTACTTTGCCGCCTCAACGTTCGCGGCGATCATGCATTCCTCGATCAGCTTGTGCGCGTCGTTACGCTGCAGCATGCCGGCCTGGGTGACTTCGCCGCGGTTGTCCAGCTCGAAACGCACTTCCGAGGTCTCGAACTCGATCGCGCCACGCTTCCCGCGCGCCTTGTCCAGCAGCTTGTACAACTCGTACAAACGTTCGACCTGCGGCAATTGCGCACCGATCGCGGCGCGCGCGTCGGCGTCGTTCTCGCCCACCGCCTTCCACACCTGGTCATAAGTCAGGCGCGCGTGCGAACGCATCACCGCCTCGTAGAACCGGGACTGGGTGACTTCACCCTCGTTGTTCACCTGCATGTCGCAGACGAAGCACATGCGGTCCACTTTCGGGTTCAGCGAGCAGATCCCGTTGGACAACGTCTCCGGCAACATCGGCACCACGAAGCCGGGGAAATACACCGAAGTGGCGCGCTTCTGCGCCTCTTCGTCCAGCGGCGTGCCCGGGCGCACGTAATACGACACGTCGGCGATGGCCACCACCAGTCGATAGCCGCTGCGGTTTTTCATGCGCAGGCCCTGGCGATTGCTCTCGCAATACACCGCGTCGTCGAAATCCTTGGCGTCGGCGCCGTCGATCGTCACCAGCGGCAGATCGCGCAGGTCCACGCGGCCGGCGATCATCTTCTCGTCGACCACAAGCGGCACCGCGGCCGCTTCGTCCAGCACTTCCTGGGGGAATTCGTGCGGGATCTCGTGTCCGTGAATCGCCGCCTCCACCACCAGCGACGGCGTCAGCTTGTCGCCGAGTACGGCGACGATCCGGCCGATGGGTGGGCGCCGCGCATCCGGGGCCTGGGTCAGTTCGACCACCACCAGTTGTCCGTCGCGCGCCTCGCCGCGGCCTTCCTGCGGAATCTGCACGTTGCGCTGCACGCGCTTGTCGTCCGGCACCAGATAGCTGATGCCTCCTTCCAGCGTGTAACGGCCGATCAGGCGGCTGAGCCGGCGCTCCAGCACCTCGACGATGCTGCCTTCACGGCGCCCGCTGCGGTCCACTCCGGTGACGCAGGCCATGACCCGGTCGCCATGCATGGCCTTGCGCATTTCGTAGGGCGGCAGGAACAGGTCGTCGCCGCTGCCGTCTTCCGGGCGCAGGAAGCCGAATCCGTTGGGGTTGGCGATGACCACGCCGGGGATCAGGTCCATCTGCTTGGCCGGGGCGAAACCACCGCGGCGGTTCTGCAGCAATTGGCCATCGCGGACCATCGCACCCAGGCGCTTGCCCAGTGCATCGAAACGGTCGGGCGCACTCAGTTCAAGCTTGGCGGCCAGGTCTTCGGCGGTCTGCGGGCCATCGGCGGCGCTGAGCACGCCCAGAATGGCTTCGCGGCTGGCGATGGGGTCGGCGTAGCGTTCGGCCTCGCGCGCGGCATGCGGGTCGCGGAAGCCGGCGCGTGGTGGCGCCGGCTGGCGGTTGGGTTGTTGCCGGCTGGGTTGCTTCGATGGGCCCGGGGCGCCCCTTCGCGCCGGCGCAGTCGGGTTGCCCGCAGGCAGGTCCGGCATCCACGGCGGCAGCTTTGATTTCTTGGCCGTGCCTGCTTTTTTCGCGCTTCCACCAGGCTTGCCCGGCTTGCCAGATGCGGGCTTGGACCCACCGTTCGTTGGCTTCTTCGTCATGCCTCCATGGTACACCCCGGTCCAATCCGGGCAGCCGCGATGAAATCATGCGTTGACATCCTGTCGCGCAATCCGGAGAATGCGCGCCCTGCACCTGCCCGGGTGGCGGAATTGGTAGACGCACTAGCTTCAGGTGCTAGCGGGGGCAACTTCGTGGAGGTTCGAGTCCTCTCCCGGGCACCAGCTTGAAAAGCAAAACCCTCGCGCAAGCGGGGGTTTTTGCTTTTCTGCGACTTGGGCTTGCGGCGCGGCGGGTAGAATCGAGGTCACGATATGTCGATTGCGCCAGGACCAATGACCGAAACCATCCGCCCCACCTTCCACGGCTTCGAACAGATCCCGCTGCGCGAGTACGCCGAACGCGCCTACCTGGACTATTCGATGTACGTGGTCCTGGACCGCGCCCTGCCCTTCATCGGCGACGGGCTGAAGCCGGTACAGCGCCGCATCATTTTCGCGATGAGCGAACTCGGCCTCAACGCCGGGGCCAAGCCGAAGAAATCCGCGCGCACCGTCGGCGACGTGATCGGCAAGTACCACCCGCACGGCGACAGCGCGTGCTACGAGGCGCTGGTGCTGATGGCCCAGCCGTTCTCGTACCGCTATCCGCTGATCGAGGGCCAGGGCAACTTCGGTTCGCCGGACGATCCCAAGTCGTTCGCGGCGATGCGCTACACCGAATCCAAGCTCACCCCGATCGCCGAAGTGCTGCTGGGCGAACTCGGCCAGGGCACGGTGGACTGGACCCCCAACTTCGACGGCACCCTGCAGGAACCGACCTGGATGCCGGCGCGGCTGCCGCACCTGCTGCTGAACGGCACCACCGGGATTGCCGTCGGCATGGCCACCGACGTGCCGCCGCACAACCTCAACGAAATCGTCAGCGCCTGCGTGCGCCTGCTGGACGATCCCGAAGCCAGCGTCGCCGACCTGTGCGAACACGTGCGCGGCCCGGACTATCCGACCACGGCCGAGATCATCACCCCGCTGGCCGACCTGCGCGCCATCTACGAAACCGGCCACGGCAGCGTGCGCGCCCGTGCCACCTTCCTGAAGGA
>JBOHXX010000307.1:0-3596 GCA_050737675.1 Pseudoxanthomonas sp. | reverse complement strand
GAGGCGCTCTATGCGGATATGGGACATTTCGGCCGCTTTCCGATCCGCCTTGCCTGGTTCATCCTGGTGCTGCCGGCGCTGGTGCTGAACTATTTCGGCCAGGGCGCGGTGCTGCTGGAGCATCCGGCCGCGGTGGAAAGTCCGTTCTTCATGTCGATGCCGGGCTGGGCGCAGATCCCGATGACCGTGCTGGCCACGGTCGCGGCGGCCATCGCTTCGCAGGCAGTCATCACCGGCGCCTTCTCGGTCACGCGCCAGGCCATCCAGCTCGGTTACCTGCCGCGGCTGTCGATCAAGTACACCTCGCAGGACACCATCGGCCAGATCTACGTGCCGTCGATCAACCTGATGCTGCTGCTGGCGGTGATCGTCCTGGTGCTGGTGTTCCGCAGCTCCACCGCGCTGGCTACCGCCTATGGATTGTCGGTCACCGGCACCATGCTGATCGATACCCTGCTGCTGGCCGTGGTCGCCTATACGCGTTGGCCGGATTCGCGCAAGTGGGTGCTGCCGCTGTGCGCGTTGTTCCTGCTGATCGACATCGCCTTCCTGGTCGCCAACGGCGCCAAGCTGTTCACCGGCGTGGGCGCATGGGTGCCGTTGTTCATCGGCATCACCGCCTTCCTGATGATGCGCACCTGGCGCCGCGGCCGCGAGCTGCTGCATGCGGAAGTGCAGAAGGAAGGCATCAAGCTGGACAGCTTCCTGCCCGGGCTGATGCTGGCCCCCCCGGTCCGCGTGCCCGGTACGGCGATCTTCATGACCGCCGACCAGGGCGTGGTGCCACATGCGCTGCTGCACAACCTCAAGCACAACAAGGTGCTGCACGAGCGCAACGTGTTCCTGACCGTGCAGACCCTCAACGTGCCTTATGCGCCCAAGGAAAAGCGCTTGAAGATGGAGCCGGTCGGCGACGATTTCTATCGGGTGATGATCAGTTACGGCTTCGCCGAGGCCCCGGACGTGCCGCAGGCGCTGATGGGTTCCTGCGACAAGGGCGGGATCTATTTCGATCCCATGGAAACCACCTATTTCGCCAGCCGCGAAACCATCATCGCCAGCGCCCACCGCGGCATGCCGGTTTGGCGCGACAAGCTGTTCGCGCTCATGCACCGCAATGCGGCGCCGGCGACCGGGTTCTTCCGCATCCCGGGCAACCGATTGGTGGAGCTCGGGGCGCAGGTGGAGATCTGAGGGGCAGGGACGAGCGGAGAGGAGTGAGAAGTTAGCAAGAGCACTTCTCCTCACTTCTCACTCCTCTCCGCTCACTCCTTTACCATAGGCGCATGACCGAAGACCGCATCCTCACTGCCGCGGCGACCCGCGAAGACGACGCCCTAGAGGCAAGCATCCGGCCCAAGCGGCTGGACGAATACCTGGGCCAGAAGCCGGTCCGCGACCAGCTTTCGATCTATATCGAAGCCGCCAAGGGCCGTGGCGAGGCCATGGACCATGTGCTGATCTTCGGTCCGCCGGGCCTGGGCAAGACCACGCTGAGCCATGTCATCGCCAACGAGCTGGGCGTCAACCTGCGGGTCACCTCCGGACCGGTGATCGAGAAGGCCGGCGACCTCGCCGCGCTGCTGACCAACCTGCAGCCGCACGACGTGCTCTTCATCGACGAGATCCATCGCCTCTCTCCTGTCGTGGAAGAAGTGCTGTACCCGGCGATGGAGGATTTCCAGATCGACATCATGATCGGCGACGGCCCGGCCGCGCGTTCGATCAAGCTGGACCTGCCGCCGTTCACCCTGATCGGCGCCACCACCCGCGCCGGCTTGCTGACCGCTCCGCTGCGCGACCGTTTCGGCATAGTCCAGCGCCTCGAGTTCTACAACGTCCAGGAATTGACCCAGATCGTGCGCCGCTCGGCGAAGATCATGAATATCGATTGCGTGGCCGAAGGCGCCGCCGAGATCGCCAACCGTTCGCGCGGCACCCCGCGCATCGCCAACCGCCTGTTGCGGCGGGTGCGCGATTTCGCCCAGGTACGGGCGCAGGGCCGCATCGACCACGACGTGGCGAAGGCGGCGATGGGCATGTTGAACGTTGATCCGGAAGGCTTCGATGAGCTCGACCGGCGCCTGCTGCGATTGATCATCGAGAATTTCGATGGTGGTCCGGTGGGCGTTGAATCGCTGGCGGCTGCCTTGTCTGAAGAGCGTGGCACGCTGGAAGACGTGATCGAGCCCTACCTGATCCAGCAGGGCTTCCTGGTCCGCAGCGCGCGCGGGCGCATGGCCACGGCCAAGGCTTATCGTCATCTGGGGCTGAAGCCCCTGAAACCGGCTCCCGAGACGTTCGTGGAGAGTGACGATGCTGGTTGATCCGCACGCCGATGACCTGCGGTTCAGTTGGCCGACACGCGTGTATTGGGAAGATACCGACGCAGGTGGCGTGGTCTACCACGCGCAATACGTTGCTTTCCTGGAACGCGCACGCACCGAATGGTTGCGTTTCCGCGGCCATGGACAGGAACAGTTGCGCGGCGACCTCGACCTGGTTTTCGCGGTCCGCGCGATGCAACTGGACTTCCTGCGCCCGGCGCGCCTGGACGACCTGCTGACGGTGACCGTGGAAATCCGCACCTGCAAACGCGCCAGCGTGGTGTTCGCACAAACCATCTGGCGCGGCGAGGAAGTGCTGTTGACCGCCGAAGTGCGGGTGGCGGTGCTCAGCGCAAGCAGCTTCAGACCCAAACCGGCGCCGGATGCGTTGTACGAAGAGTTCAAGGCGCTGGAAGTGCCCAGCTGAACCCCCGAATTTGTTCAACCCCGAATTGGAAACCTGAGGAAATACCGGATGATTGGACTGCTCCTGGCCCTGCAGGACACCGTGGTCGAAGCCCTGCCCGAAGACGTCGCCAACGCGGCCACGCAGGCGGTCGCCGCGACCACCCACAGCAGCATCAACTACCTGGACCTGTTGCTGAAAGCCAGCCTGCCGGTACAGGTGATCGTGCTCCTGCTGCTCGCCGGCTCGCTGATCAGCTGGGTCATCATTTTCCGCAAGGCGCGCATCTTCAGCCGCGCCAATCGCGATGCCGATGATTTCGAAGGCCGGTTCTGGTCCGGCGCCGAGCTCAACAAGCTCTATGCCGGGACCACCGACCGCAACCGCGTGGTGACCGGGCTCGAAGCCATTTTCGAAGCCGGTTTCCGCGAATTCGCCCGCCTGCGCGACAAGCGCAAGCTCGATGGCCGCGCCCAGTTGGAAGGCGCGCAGCGCGCCATGCGCGCCACCTACGCACGCGAAGTGGACCAGCTGGAGCGCAACCTGGAGTTGCTGGCCAACATCGGTTCGACCGCGCCGTACGTGGGCCTGGTCGGCACCGTGTTCGGGATCATGGTGACCATGCACGACATGCTCAACAACGGCCAGCAGGCGGGCATCGCGGCGGTGGCGCCGGGTATTTCCGAGGCCTTGTTCGCAACCGCGGTCGGCCTGTTCGTGGCGATTCCGGCGGTGTGGGCGTTCAACCGCTTCACCACGCGGGTGGAGCGCCTGTCGGTGCGTTACGAATCCTTCGCCGAGGAATTCAGTTCCATCCTGCAACGCCAGTCCTCCGGCGACGAATAAGCGGAGCCAGACATGAC
>JBOHXX010000306.1:0-3601 GCA_050737675.1 Pseudoxanthomonas sp. | reverse complement strand
ACGCAGTACTCGACCAGATCGACTATGCGGTCAAGCTGATCGGCATCGACCATGTCGGCCTGGGCTCCGATTTCGATGGGGTTTCCGGAAATCTGCCCAAAGGCCTTCACAACGTCGCCGATTACCCCAACCTGGTGGCCGGCCTGCAGGCGCGCGGCTACAAGGATGATGAATTGAAGAAAATCCTTGGCGGCAACCTGCTGCGGGTCTGGTCGGCGGTGGAAACCGGCAGCGGACAATCGAAGCCTTGATGCCAAGGCATGCCGTAGCCCGGGTAGAGCGTAGCGATACCCGGGCTACGGGGTCGCGAAACCCAATTCGGAGCTACAAGGCTTAAACGGCCTGGCGTATCGCGTCCAGTAACTTCCCGGACTCCACCAGGCTTACCGCCGTGGCGACTTCGCCATCCATCGCCCGATCGCGATCCAGGAACGGAATCTCCGCGCGGATAGCACCATGCGCAGCCGCGACCGCCCGGCCCGGATGGAATTCATCGGCTTTAGCCAGTTCCGCACGCAGGCCTTCGACTTCGGCATGGAATACTTCGCCGGCAGCCGCGTCACCATGCGGGCCACCCTGCACCTTCACCGCGAATGCAGCCGCATCGGTACGCCGCGACAGGTCGCGCGCGGCGTTGATCATGTCCATGCGCAGATCCAGCGCCTGTGCCGCGGTGTACAACTCCAGCGCGAGGACCTTGGACAGGTCGCGGGTCATCGCCAACACCTGGCGCGCTTCATTGGCGCCCATCGACACATGGTCCTCGGCGTTGGCGCTGGTGGGAATGGAAAACACCGAGGCCGGATGCGCGCGGCTGACCAGATCGTTGACGATAGCCGCGGAGGTGTACTGCACGATCATGTGACCGGACTCGGTGCCATCCTCGTTGCCGATCAGGAACGCAGGCAGGCCATCGTTGGTGGCGGGATCGACCAGCTTGTTGAGCCTGCGCTCGCTGATGGAAGCCAGTACCGGAATCGAGGCCTTCACGTAGCTCATCGCCAGCGCCAGCGGCATGCCGTGGAAATGACCGGCGGAAATGACCTGCTCTTCCACGTGCGCCGCATCCACCTTGTCCGGGAACACCAGCGGATTGTCGGTGACCGAATTCAGCTCGATATCGAGCACGCGCTTGGCCTGCGCCACCGCGTCGCGCACCGCGCCATGCACCTGTGGAATGCAACGTAGCGAGTAGCTGTCCTGCGGCTGGTGCTTCTTGCCACCACGGAACGGCCGGAAACGCTTGTAGAACTTCTCGCGCCCATGGCGCTGGTCGCTGGGCACCCAGTCCCAACCAATGTCGAAGCGCAGCTCACGCGAGGCTTCGGTATCCCAGCTATGCGGCAACCATTGCCTGAACTTCGGCACCAGGTGATAGGAAATATCGGCCAGGGTGGAGCCCTGCAACAGGTCGCGCAGGCGCGAGGCCACATGCACTTGCCCGGGATGCGGGCGCAAGGCATGCACCTCTTCCGCGAAAGCGCCGAGGCGTCCGGCGAACGCATCGATGGTCATCGCCGCGGCAAGATCGGCGGTATCCAGCAAGGCATCCAGCTTGTGCAGCGACAACACGCCCATCGCCAGCATCTGCGCCGTGCCGTTGTTCAACGCCAGACCTTCCTTGTAGGAAAGCTTGACCGGAGTCAGCCCGGCACGCTGCAGGGCTTGCGCACCCGGCGTGCGCTCGCCTTCGTAGAAGGCTTCGCCGCCACCGAGCAGCACCAGCGCCAGATGCGAAAGCGGGGCCAGGTCGCCGGAAGCGCCGACCGAACCCAGTTCCGGCACCACCGGCACGATGCCGGCATTGAGCATCGCCGCCATCCCTTCCAGGGTCTGCACGCGGATACCGGAATGGCCGCGCAGCAGGGTGTTGATGCGGATGCCGAGCATCGCCCGCACCACTTCGGCGGACATCGGCTCGCCCACGCACACGGCGTGGGTGATGATCAGGTTGTTCTGCAGTTCCTCATGCAGCGAGCGACCGGATTTCTGCGCGCCCGGAAGTTCGTCGCGCAACGGATGCGCGCCCAGCAGCTTGTCGGCGTTGCTGCCGAAGCCGGTGGAGACGCCGTAGATCGGCTCTTCGCGACGCACCTGCTCGGCGAGGAAATCGGCGGCGCGCGCCACTGCCTTCAGCGCGCCCGGGTCCAGGCCGACGCTGGCGCCACAGGCGATCGCAACCAACTGGTCGCGGGTCAGGGATTGTCCATCGAGGCGGATCGGTTTCATTGAATGCTCTGATTTATCGAATGCGCTGCTTCACAAGCAGCATGTCCATCAACGACCCGCGAGTGCGCGGGTCTGCTCCAGCTCCACGCGCAGGCTGGAAGCCAGTTGTTCGCGGGTGACCTCGAATTGTTGTTCGCGCGCGAGGTCCTTCACCGTGACCACGCCACGCGCCAGTTCATCCTCACCGGCCAGGACCACGAAACGGATGCCGGCACGCGAGGCGTACTGGAATTGCTTGCCCAGTTTCTTCGGCTCCATCTGCACTTCGGTGTTGATGCCGCCGGCGCGCAGGCGTCGGGCGATGTCGAGCGAATCGGTGAGCTGGTTTTCTTCCATCAGGGCCACCATCGCCTGTACCGAACTCTCATCAACGCCAGCAATCAGGCCCGCTTCGCGCAGTTGCCAGAACAGACGGGTCAGGCCAATGGAGATGCCCACGCCCGGCAGTTTCGACTTGGTGTAGTGGCTGGCCAGGTCGTCGTAGCGTCCGCCGGAACAGATCGATCCGATCTGCTGAAAGTCATCCAGCATCGTTTCGTACACGGTGCCGGTGTAGTAATCCAGGCCGCGCGCGATAGACAGGTTCAGGCAGTAATCGCTTTCCGGCACGCCCAGCGCACGCACCAGTTCCAGCACCTCGCGCAGTTCGGCGATGCCCTGGTTGAAGGTATCGCTGCCCTTCCCCAGGGCGTCGAGGCGGGCCAGCGCATCGACGTGGCTGGTCGAACGCACGGCCACGAACCCGAGGATCTTCTGCACCGTCTCCGCCGACAGGCCGAAGCCCTCGCCAGTCAGCGTTTCGCGCACGTAATCGGCGCCGCGCTTGTCCAGTTTGTCCACTTCGCGCAGCACCGCCATCTGCTGCTCGCCATCGGCGACGCCCAGGCCCTCGAAGAAGCCGCGCATCAGCTTGCGGTTGTTGAGCTGCACGGTGAAGTCGCCGATGCCCAGTTCCGAGAACACCGCATGGATCACCGCCAGGATCTCGGCGTCGAAGCGGATGCTCAGCGAATCCTTGCCGACCACGTCGATGTCGCACTGGTAGAACTCGCGGAAACGACCACGCTGGGCGCGCTCGCCGCGATACACGCGCTGGATCTGGTAACGGCGGAACGGGAAGGCCAGTTCGTGTTCGTGCTCGGCCACGTAACGGGCCAGCGGCACGGTCAGGTCGAAACGCAGGGCCAGCTCCGGCAGGCCTTCCGCGGCCCCGCTCTCGCCAGACTTGGCCAGCGCGCCAGTGGACTGGGCGAAATACACCTGGCGCTCGGTCTCGCCACCGGATTTGGTCAGCAGGACCTCGGACAGCTCGAATACCGGGGTTTCCACCGGCAGGAACCCGAAACGCTCGTAGTTGCGGCGGATCGTGTCC
>JBOHXX010000305.1:0-3626 GCA_050737675.1 Pseudoxanthomonas sp. | reverse complement strand
CCGCTTCGGTGGGAGTCGGGGCTGAAGCCCCTCCCACAAAAGCCGCGCTACCGATCACCCTGATCGAAGCCATCACCCAGGCGTTGGCCTGGGAGATCGCCCACGACGATTCGGTGGTGGTGCTGGGCGAAGACGTAGGCGTGAACGGCGGCGTATTCCGCGCCACCGCCGGCCTGCAGCAGCGCTTCGGTTCCGAACGCATCCTCGACACGCCGCTGGATGAAACCACCATCGCCGGCCTGACCGTCGGCATGGCCGCGATGGGCATGAAGCCGGTTGCCGAGGCCCAGTTCGACGGCTTCGTCTATCCGATGGTCGACCACCTCATTTGCCACGCCGCGCGCATGCGCTACCGCACTCGCGGTCGCCTGCATTGCCCGATGGTCCTGCGGGTGCCGTGGGGCGGTGGCATCCGCGCACCGGAACATCATTCGGAAGCCAACGAATCCATCTTCACCAACGTGCCGGGCCTGCGCGTGGTCATGCCATCTTCACCGCAGCGCGCCTACGGCCTGTTGCTGGCGGCGATCCGCGACCCGGATCCGGTCATCTACATGGAACCCAAGCGCATCTACCGCCAGTACAAGGAACTGGTGGTGGACGATGGCGAGGCCTTGCCGCTGGACGTGTGCTTCGTGCTGCGCGACGGCAGCGACGTGACCCTGGTCACCTGGGGCGCGCAAGTGAAAGAGACGCTGGAAGCGGCTGAGGCCTTGGCGAAGGAAGGGATCAGCGCAGAAGTGATCGACGTGGCCACGCTCAAACCACTCGACTTCGACACCATCGCCGAATCGGTGTGCAAGACCGGCCGCTGCGTGATCGTGCACGAAGCGCCACGCACGGCCGGCTTCGGCGCGGAAATCGCCGCACGCCTGGCCGAGCAATCGATGTACGACCTGCTGGCGCCGGTCGAACGCGTCACCGGCTACGACACCCATATCCCGCTGTTCCGGCTGGAAATGAAATACCTGCCGAGCGTGGAGAAGATCGTCGCGGCCGCGAAACGCGTACTGGCTGCGGGTTGATGTGGGAAAACATCCGCGGCATCGGATCGGCCCGGGTTCTATAGCCCAGGCTCGTCCGGGTACCTCCTGATCGTCGCCTATTGCAGCAAGAAAAGCCGGGGCAGCCCGGCTCCATGGAAAAAACGGACAAGCGAGCCCATTGAATGAGCAAGAACAAAACCTTCCACCTCCCCGATCTCGGCGAAGGCCTGCCCGACGCGACCATCGTCGAATGGTTCGTCAAGGAAGGCGATGTGATCCGCCTGGACGAGCCGCTGGTGTCGATGGAAACCGCCAAGGCCGTGGTGGAAGTGCCGTCTCCGGTTTCCGGCAAGGTGCTGAAGCTGGCCGGCAACGCCGGCGACATCGTCGTGACCGGTGCGATGCTGGCCGAGTTCGAACCTGACCCGAACCTGCCGCAGCGCGCCGATGGACAGGACACCGGGCATTCGCATGGCGCACCTGCTGCGGCCAAAGTTGAAGCCCCTGCCCCCATCGCCAAGGCCGAAGCGGAAAGCGAGCGCGACGATGCGGGCACCGTGGTTGGCGCCATGCAGAGTTCGAACGCCGTGCACCAGGAGCAGGCGATCGCAGTCGGCGGCATCAAGGCGATGCCGGCGGTGCGCGCACTGGCGAAGAAACTGGGCGTGGATCTCGCGCGGGTCGCGCCGACGGGTGGCGATGGCACGGTCAGCCTCAGCGATGTGAAACAGGCTGCAGCCAGCGGCAGCGCACGGATCGGGGCCGCACAATCCGTAGCCGCACAGCCCTCGGCTCCTACCGTTCAACGCACCGAAGCCCAACGCACCACGCTGTCGACTTCCGGCAAGCCGATGCGCACGCAACCGCCGGGCGTGTCGGTCAGCGGACAACCCGAACAACTCAAGGGCGTCCGCCGCAACATGGCGCGGGTGATGGCCGATGCGCATTCGAAGGTGGTGCCGACCACGCTCACCGACGACGCCGACGTGCAGGCATGGCAACCGGGCAACGACGTCACCGTGCGCCTGATCCGCGCCATCGTCAGCGCCTGCAAGGCGGTACCGGCGTTGAACGCCTGGTTCGATGGCGAGAAACTGAGTCGCACCCTGCATCCGCAGGTGGACATCGGCATCGCCGTGGACACCGACGACGGTTTGTTCGTGCCGGCGTTGCGCAATGCCGACATCCTCGATGCACGCGGCATCCGCGAAGGCGTCAACCGCCTGCGCGTGCAGGTGGAAGACCGCAGCATCCCGGCTTCCGAGCTGACCGGCTACACGATTTCCCTGTCCAATTTCGGCATGTTCGCCGGCCGCTACGCCACCCCGGTAGTGGTGCCGCCATGCGTGGCGATCGTCGCCGCCGGTCGTGCCCGCCACCAGGTCATGCCGGTGATGGGCGGCTTCGAATCGCACAAGATCATCCCGCTGTCGGTGACCTTCGACCATCGCGCCGCGACCGGTGGCGAGGCCGCGCGCTTCCTGAAGGCGTTGATCGACGACCTGGCATTCTCCGCATGACCCACCGCAGTCGACTCGCAGGCTTCATCATCGACTGCAAGGAAGGAACGCTGCGCGAATCGGCGGACTTCTGGGGCCAGGCCTTGAACCTGGAAGTCCAGGATTACGACGAGGACGGCTTGGGCATCTATGCACCGATGCAGGACGGCCCCGGCGGGCTGCACATAGAAGTGCAGAAGGTCTCACACCCCTCCCGCGTGCACCTGGACATCGAGACCGATAACATCGAGGCAGAAGTACAACGGCTGGAGAAACTAGGCGCCAGACGCGTCGAATTCGTGCGCGAACGCTGGTGGGTAATGGAAGCACCCAGCGGCCATCGTTTCTTCGTGGTGCCGATGCGCGAGTCGGATCGGCAGGAACCCAACGTTTGGAAGTAAATGACCTCCCCACACGCGTAGGAACGACGTGAGTCGCGAAACGTTTGCATTCAGGAGGCTTGAAGAATCTGTTCCGGCTGGCGCTTCGCGACTCACGTCGCTCCTACGGCCGCTCCACAATCACGCTACCTTCCCTGCACTGACGCTTGTCCCGATCCAACCACGACGCAAGCCCTTGGGCGTTGAGCTCGATATCCATGCCCAGCACCTCTTCCACTCCGGCATCGTCGAGCGGACAGCCATGCGCTTGCGCACGCTGCAGGTATAGAGCCCGCAGCGCCGCTACCAGGCAACGATGCCGATCCGGCCGCCCATCGCAATCGCGCGCGATCGCCACCATCGCATCGATCTGCACGTACAGGTCGCGCGCCAGCCGTTCGACATCGCCAACGCGGCCGTAGTGGGTCAGGTACATCCATTGCGGATCGCGGGCGAGCAAGCGGGCGATGGACGCTTTCAGTTGCTCCGGCTCGAATTGCACCGGCGAGGACGTGGGCAGCACGAACGGTCCGTTCGCACTGTCCAGTTCCCGATAGGAAAGGCCGAAGGTGTCGCCGGTGAACCAGCCGCGGCTACGCGCATCCCACACGCAATAGTGGTGGCGCGCATGGCCGGGGGTATCGATGCAGACCAGTTCGCGTCCCTGGAAATCGATCGCATGGCCGTCTTCCGCGACCACCACCCGCGATTCCGGCACCGGCTGGATCTCGCCGTAGCTGCGCTGCATTTCCGCTTCGCCA
>JBOHXX010000304.1:0-3627 GCA_050737675.1 Pseudoxanthomonas sp. | reverse complement strand
GATGGCCCCTCCCCAGTGAAGCAGGACCGACTGGTGGAGGAAATAAAGGAACGCATCCGTATCACCGCCCCACGTCCCGAACTGGTGCAGATCAGCTATCAGGATTCCGATGCGGAGCGCACCTACAAGGTCACGGAGCGCCTCTCCGAGATGTTCATCAGGGAAAGTCTCGCGGCCAAGAAGCGCGAAAGCCGCGAGGCCTACGAGTTCATCGACAGCCGGGTCGGCGAATACCACAAGAAGCTGACCGAAGCCGAGACCAACCTGCAGAACTACCGTTCGGCCAACGTTGACGCGCAACCTGGCAGCGTGACCGATGTCAATACCCGAATCAGCGCGCTGCGCACCCAGGTCGAACAAACGCGAATGTCACTGCTGGAACAACGTTCGCGCCAAGGCGCGCTCTCCGACCAGCTATCAGGAGAATCCGCGGTGACCGCAGTGCAGACGCGGGAAAGCCTGTATCGCGCGCAGCTGCTGAGCCTGCAGTCGCAGCTTGATACCTTGCTTCTCAACTACACTGACCAATATCCGGACGTTGTGCGCATCCGTCACCAGATCGCCGACATACAGCAGTCGATGAAGCAGGAAGAGGAACGCCGCGCGCAGGGACCACAGCAGGCCAGTGCGTTCGCCGATGCGCAGATGAACCCGATGTACCAGGAGCTGCGCAGCCAGAACGCCGCGGCAAGCCGCGAGGCGGCCGCCACCCAGACGCGCATGGGCATCGCCGAGTCGATGCTGGAAGATGAACTCAACCGCAGCCGCCGCATCGCCGAGTCCGAAAGCGCCTTGGCCGAGCTGACCCGCGACTACGAAGTCAACCGCGACATCTACCAGGACCTGCTGCGCCGCCGCGAGAACGCACGCGTGTCCATGGAACTGGACCGGGAGCAGCGCGGCCTGACCCTGCGCGTGCAGGATCCGCCGATCATGCCCGTGCGCCCGACCGGCCTGCGGTTCCTGCACTTCGCCCTGGGCGGCCTGTTGCTGGCCTTGGCGGTCCCTGTGGGCCTGCTGTTCCTGCTGGTGCGCTTCGATCCACGCATCCGCTCGGTCCGCCTGCTGCAAAAGTACGCGGATCGCCCGATGCTCACGGTAGTACCCGTGTACAAAACGCCACGCGCCAGGCGCGCGCAGCGCAATCGCAACATGGCCAGCTTCGCAATGCTGTTGGTGGTGGTGGTTGCCTACGGCGCGGCCTTTGGCTACAAGCAGATGCACCTGTGAACCACGCCATGAATCGACAAGACAATCTGGAACCGCTAGTGACCCAGGAAAACGACCGCTCCCGAGGCATCGCACGCCGGGCAGAAAATGCGCTCTCGCTGCTGGACGAGCCCCGGGCACTGAGCACGCGCGAACTGGAGGAACGCAGCCTTATCCATCGCAACGATACGGTGCGCGAACAGGCCGATGCGTTCCGTGAATTACGCACCCGATTGCTGGCTCTTGGCGGAGACAGGAACTTCGTGACCCTGGTGGCCCCCATCAGCCACGGCTGCGGCGGCAGCTTCGTCGCCCGGAACCTTGCTACTGCCTTTGCCTTCGACGACACCAAGACCGCACTGCTGGTCGACTGTGACGCGCTGCATCCCTCACAGCACACCGCACTGCGCGTGGATGCCAACAATGGCGGCCTGATGGACTATCTGGATGACACCACTCTGGACGTGGCACGAATCCTCTACCACAGCGGCATTCCGCGCCTGCGCTTGATTCCGAGTGGCAGTCTGCGCGAAACCACGGGGGAGTCCTTCAGCTCGTTCCGCATGCGCGCCCTGGTGGACTCACTGCGCAGCCGTTATCCGGATCGCTATCTGATCCTGGATAGCCCTTCGGTTCTGGGCTCTCCGGATGCACGCATCCTGTCGGAACTGGCCGACTTGGTGGTACTGGTGGCCGGCTACGGCAAGGTAATACCCGAGAGCGTCGAGAAGGCCGTGGCCAGCTTTCCCGCAGACAAGGTGGCTGGCGTCGTCTTCAACCACCTGCCCTAGGCCAGCAACAGGAGTAGACCATGCGCTGGAAGAATATCCATGCCCCGGTTGGTTTCGCCATAGCCACTCTGGTGGTGGTACCAGGTACCGCACTGGCAGCTCGCGTGGACTACAACGTCGACCTGGGCGTGGAGCACAACGATAATGTCTCACTCAGCCCCGACGACGCGATCGCCCAACGTTACCTGCGCGCCGGGCTCGGCTTCACCGTCACCGAGAACACCTCGGCATTGCAGGCGCAGGTCAATGGCCGCGTGGAATACCGCAACTACGAAGATGACATCTTCAATGACACCACCGATGGGACCCTGTCGGGCCGTGTCAATTGGATCGCCATCCCGCAGCGCCTGTTCTTCACCGTCGAGGATAGTCTTTCTGTCCAACCTGTGAATGCATTGTCACCGGACGGGCCCGGAAATCGACAACAGGTCAACGTGTTTTCCGCCGGCCCCACGCTGCTGGTCAACTGGTCGCCTTCATTGCAAGGCCAGGCTGAATTGCGTTATATCGATAGCAACGCGGAAATATCCGACCAGTTCAATTCGAAGCGCGTGGCCGCGGCATTGCGCACGATCAAGGAACTGTCGCCGACCCGCCGACTCTCTGCCAACCTGCAGGCCCAGAAAGTGGACTTCGACGATGACATCGTCGCCCGCGATTATGACCGCTATGATCTTTTTGGCCGCTACAGCCACAGCTTGGCACACGTCGATCTTGGTGTGGATGCAGGCTATTCGCGAATCGAATACCAGCACGGGGAGAGCAGGTCCGAACCGTTGCTTCGCGCCGATGTGACATGGAACCCGACTGAACGGAGCCATTTCACCGGAACGATTTCGAGCCAGTTCTCAGATACCGCCACCGATGCCCTGACCCGAATCGAAGCAGACGCGACGGTTCCTGACAATGTGCTTACCGGCGATGCCGTTATCAACGCTTCTCCGTACAAGGTGCGTAGCCTGGATCTCGGTTACAGCCATACCGACACGCGCCTGGATTTCGGCGCATCGGCCTACGTGCAGAACCGGGACTACATAGACTCCGACCAGTTCGACCAGGATACGCATGGTGTTCGTGCCGATGTGCACTGGCTGCTGCGACGGACCTTGGCCCTGGGCTTGTTCGCCAATGGCGAGACCATCGATTACACGCAATTGAACCGCAAGGACGACACCGTGCGCTTAGGCGCTACGCTGCGATATCACTGGGCGAGGAAATGGAGCGTCTCGTTGCAGGCCGAACACTACCGCCGCGACAGCACCGAAGCAGGACAGGATGTCGCTCAGAACATCGTGTACCTGAGCGTTTCCTATTCGAATCGCTGAGGACCGTCCTCATGCGCACCACGACCATGCGGCGTACTACCCGGGGGGGAAATCGCTGGTGGTCCAGCGCCTTGCTGTTGTCACTGGCATTGCTGGCAGCAGCCATGGCCCAGTGCAGCGAGGGAGATGCGGGTGGCTCAGCCGTCGCGCCAACGCCAACGAGCGCAGCCACTGTCGTCTTGCCGGGGTCGGTGCCGACTCCCGCCACAACCAGCCTGCTCAAGGTGGACCTTGCGTACGTCGACAAGAAGTCAGCGGCATATTCACGATTCCGCGCATGGGTGGACAGCGCCGTGGATGGC
>JBOHXX010000303.1:0-3638 GCA_050737675.1 Pseudoxanthomonas sp. | reverse complement strand
GGTGGTGACGATGATGACCTTGACCGGCAATGCGTGGCGCTGGATGCGTTGCGCGAGTTCCAGGCCGCTGAGCCCGGGCATCTCGATATCGGTGACCAGCACGTCGGGCTTCAGCCGCTGCAGGTCGCGCCACGCCGCTTCGCCATCGGCCGAAGCGCCCAGCACCTCGAAATCGCTTTCCATGCCCAGCAATGCCGACAGCGCGCCGCGGACCATGGCCTGGTCTTCGGCCAGCAGGATGCCGATCACGCGGCTGAGGCAGGAATGCACATGTGACGAAAATAGCAAATCCGGACGCATGGCTGGGCGTTCGCATTCAACACAACCCCTGCACTCACCCAGGAACATCCAACGCCTGGACCGTGCCGGCGGCAAGCAGCGGCAGGGTCACCTCGACGCGCGTGCCCTGGCCGGGCATCGCATCCACGCGCAGCTTGCCGCCCAGCGATTCGATGCGTTCGCGCATGCCGCACAGGCCGTTGCCCGGCACGATGGCACCGCCGCGTCCGTCGTCCTCGATGCGCAGGCTGACCTGTTGGTCCGCACTGCTGACGGACACCGAAGCGCCAATTGCACGCGCATGGCGCTGGATATTGGTTACCGCTTCGCGCACCGCCAGGGCCAGCACGGTTTCCTGCTCGGCCGACAATACGACTTCGCCCATTTCGTAACTGAAACGCACGCCGTCCGATTCCAGCAGCAACCGCGCCGAGGCCAGTTCCGCCGCAAGCCCAGCTGCGCGGATGCCGCTGACCGCGCGCCGTACCTGCGCCAGCGCATCGCGGGCCACATCGCTGACCTCGTCCATTTCCTTGCGCGCGGTTTCGGGATCGTGCCCGACCAGGCGCGAAGCGAGGTTGGATTTCAGCGCCACCAGCGACAGCGTGTGCCCGAGCAGGTCGTGCAGGTCGCGACCGATGCGTTCGCGTTCGGCCAGCGCGGCCAGGCGGCGGACTTCCTCGTGGCTCAAGCGCAGTTGCGCGTTGGTGTGCATCTTCTGGCGCATGCCGATGTTGAAGAGCCCCACCACGGGGCCGGCGATCATCGCGCTGATCATGTAGATCATCGGGATGCCCGCCGCGTGCCAGGCCACGGAGAAGGCGGCCAGCAGGGCGACGATCGACAGCATCGAATTGCGTGCGCCCATGCAGAACGGGAAGAAAGCGCAGGCATAGATGATGTAGCTCTGCGAGCCCGGGTTCCAGGGCAGCAACGCGAAACCCAGCGCGGCGATGGTCAAGGCAATGGGCAGTCGGCCGTTGCCGTAATGGAAGCGCTGGAACAGGACCAGGAACACCGCGTAGCTGGCCAGGGTCGGCCACAACCACTTGCCATAGAAGTCATAGGCATAGAACGGCGTGACGAACAGCCACACCGACCATATGAGGTTGATCCAGGGAAACCAGCCCATGCTCGCGTCGGGGTTCTCCCGTTGCTTGCAGACCAGCGAATCCGGCGTGGTTCGGAAGAAAGCGATGGTCACGACATCCCTCAGCTGCGTTGCAGGCGCCGTTGCGCCAGGAACAAGCATATCGCCGTGAAGCCAAGCAGCACGCACACGTGCATCCACACCGGCCTGCCGTCGTCCTGGCCGACCACTTTCAGGCCCAGCTGGCCGAGGTGCCAGGCTGGCCACAGTGGCGCGATGTTGCCGACCACGGCCGGCAGCATCTTCAGCGGCAGCCACAATCCCGACAGCAGTGCCATCGGCATGTAGATCAGGTTGACCACGGCAGGAGCGCCATTGCCGCTGACCAGGGTGCCGATCAACAGGCCCAGCGCGCAGAACGGCATCACTCCCAGGATGTCCACGCACAACAGCAGGGCCGATTGCGATGCGCTCATGTGTACGCCACCCAGGGTGATGCCCAGCAGCAGCAGCGTCACCCCGATGCAGGTGGCGAAGACCATGGCCATGCCCACCTTGGCCAATAACGGCGCCAGTGCCGGAACCGGCTGCACGCGCTTGAGGGTCAGCAGGCCGCGCTCGCGATCCATCGCCAGGCCGACACCAAAGCCGAACAGGCCGGGCCCGATCACGCCGAATACGCTGTAGGTGGCCATCAGGTAACTTGCCGCACCCGCATTGCCGCGGTTCAACAGCACCCCGAACAGCAGGTAGAACATCGGTGCGAACACCAGCGTGGGAATGCTGAAGGCTGGCGTCCTCAGGACACGCAGGAACTCGTATTTCGCCTCGCGCAGGTACAAGGCAACCATCGCGCGCCTGCTGAAACCGATGTAGGCGAGTGTGTTCATGCAGCCTCCGCGGCGCGGGTGATTTCAAGGAAGGCGTCGGCCAGGCCAGCGCGCTGGACTTCGAGTGCCGACAGTTCTGGATCTTCGGCCAGCAGGCGCGTGACCACCGGTTCGACCGGCTCGGCCTGGATCTCCAGCATGTCGCCGTCGCGCTGCACCCGGCGCACGCCGGACCAGGTGGCGATACCGTGCTCGTCGACGCGCGTGTTACAGCGGATGCGCCGCTGCAGCACGCGTTCGCGGATCTGTTCGACGCTGCCTTCGGCCAGGGTGCGGCCGGCCTGCATGACCACGACGTGGTCGGCCAGGGCTTCGGCTTCTTCCAGGTAATGCGTGGTCAGCAGCACCGCGCAGCCGGCGGCCGCGCGTTCGCGGATCGCCGTCCACAGTTGCTGTCGCGCTTCGATGTCCAGGCCGGTGGTGGGTTCGTCGAGGAACAGCACGCGCGGACGCCCGCAGATCGCCATCGCGAACTGCACGCGGCGCTGCTGCCCGCCCGAGAGCTTGCCGTAGCGGCGGTCCAGCAGGCCACCCAGCCCGGCCATCGCCACGCAATCGGCCACGCTCAGTGGCTGTACGTAATAGCCTCGCGTCATCGCCAGCAGTTCACCGACCTTCAACGTGTCCGGCAGCGTGGTGGACTGCAGCATCACCCCGGTCTGGCGGCGCGCCTCCATCGCCAGCGGCGACAGGCCCAGCAAGCTGGCGTCACCCTGCTCCGCTTTGCACAAGCCAAGCATCACCGACACCGCGGTGCTCTTGCCGGCGCCGTTGGCGCCGAGCAGCGCCAGCACCTGGCCGCTGCGCAACTGCAGGTTCATGTCATCGAGCGCGATGACCTTGCCGTAGGATTTGCGCGCCGATCGCAGGCGGGCCAGGACTTCGGGGGAAGGCGACATGGCAATGACTCCGGTGGAAGTGGTGCCATGCTCGGCCACGTTCCTCGGACATGGCAGTGCAAGCCATCAGCCCAATCGGGTGACAGCTGTCACTGGCCGCAGGGGGCGATGGAAGGCAAGCTGCCCTCCGCAGAAAGTGACTTCCGGCAACTGGGCTCGGGTACTCTTGCCGGTCACACTCTCCGCCCTGTCCCGTCTGGTTACTCGATGAATACCTCCGCCGACCTGCTCAAAGAACTCCGCATCGACCGCAAGGCGCCGCCGCCAGCTCCGAAGTCGCGCCGCGGACTGTGGATCGCCGTGATCGTCGTCCTCGTGCTCGCGCTGCTGGCGATCGCGGGCTGGTTCCTGTTCGGCCGCGACAAGGCCATCGAGGTGCGCACCGCACCGACCGCGGCCATCGGCGCGGGCACGGCGTCGGCGTCGGTGCTCGACGCCAGCGGCTACGTGGTGGCGCGGCGCATGGCCACGGTGTCGGCC
>JBOHXX010000302.1:0-3662 GCA_050737675.1 Pseudoxanthomonas sp. | reverse complement strand
GGGCGACGCGCAGGAAAAGATCGAGGCCCAGCACGGCTGGGACCTGGACCTGCGCGTGCAGCAGGTGCTGACCAAGCTGGAACTGCCGGAAGACGCCGATTTCGCCGCGCTCTCCGGCGGCATGAAGCGCCGCGTGCTGCTGGCCCAGGCGCTGGTGCGCAAACCCGACATCCTGCTGCTGGACGAGCCGACCAACCACCTGGACATCGACGCGATCGCCTGGCTGGAAGGCTTCCTCAAGCAGTTCGAGGGCAGCATCGTCTTCGTCACCCACGACCGCAGCTTCTTGCGTGCGCTGGCCACGCGGATCGTCGAAATCGACCGCGGCCAGGTCACCAGCTGGCCGGGCGACTACGAAAACTACCTGCGCCGCCGCGAGGAACGCCTGCATGCCGAAGCGCAGGAGAACGCGCGTTTCGACAAGCTGCTGGCGCAGGAAGAAATCTGGATCCGCCAGGGCATCAAGGCACGCCGCACCCGCAACGAAGGCCGCGTGACCGCGTTGAAGGCGCTGCGTCGCGAGCGCTCGCAGCGCCGCGACCTGAGCGGCAACGTCAACATGGCCGTGTCCGCCGCGCAGAAATCCGGCAAGAAGGTCATCGAGATCGAAGGCATCACCCAGGCCTACGACGGCCGCGTGCTGCTGGACAACGTATCGACGACGATCCTGCGCGGCGACCGCGTCGGCATCATCGGCCCCAATGGCGCCGGCAAGTCCACACTGCTCAAGATCCTGCTGGGCGAGCTGCAGCCGCATGCTGGCGAAGTCGCGCTGGGCACGGGCCTGCAGGTCGCCTATTTCGACCAGCACCGCAGCCAGCTCAACGACAGCCTCAATGCGCTGGAGAACGTGGCCGAGGGCCGCGACTTCATCGAGATCAATGGCAGCCGCAAGCACATCATCGGCTACCTGCAGGATTTCCTGTTCTCGCCGGAACGCGCGCGCGCGCCGATCACCCGCCTGTCCGGCGGCGAACGCAACCGGCTGCTGCTGGCCAAGCTGTTCGCGCAGCCGTCCAACCTGCTGGTGATGGACGAACCCACCAACGACCTGGACGTGGAAACGCTGGAGCTGCTGGAAGAACTGCTGGGCGAATACAAGGGCACGCTGCTGCTGGTCAGCCATGACCGCGAGTTCATCGACAACGTGGTCACCAGCACGCTGGTGCTGGAAGGCCAGGGTCGCCTGGCCGATTACGTGGGCGGTTACACCGACTGGGTACGGCAGCGGCCGAATGCGCTGTTCAACGCGGAATCCGCCGCGCCGGCAAAGGCTTCGCCCAGCCCGGTGCAGACCGCTGCGGTTATCGCCGAGCCCAAGCGCAAGCTCAGCTACAAGGATGCGCGCGAGCTGGAATTGCTGCCGGCACGCATCGAGGCGCTGGAAGCGGAGATCGCCGCGCGCGCCGCCTCGATGAACGAGCCGAAGTTCTACCAGCAGGACAGCGCCGCGATCCTCGCCTTCAATGAAGCCTCGGCGAAGCTGCAGGCCGACCTGGAACACGCCTACCAGCGCTGGAACGAACTCGACGCCTGACCATTTAGGTGAGGCGTAGCAGCGACGTAAGTCGCGAAGGCGTTCTAAACTCCTTACCTTCGCGACTTACGTCGCTCCTACGGGAAGCTGGCGCACATGACTGGCACCTCCACCTTCCGCACCCGCGACGGACTGGGCCTGCACCTCAACGACTGGCCTGCCGCGCAACCGCGCGCACGCATGCTCGTGGTCCATGGCCTGGGCGAACACAGCGGTCGCTACACCGCGCTGGCCAGCGACCTTAACGTGCTCGGGATCTCGGTCCGCGCCTTCGACCATCGCGGGCACGGGCGTTCGCAGGGCAAGCGCGGCGCAGTCGGCAAGGACCCGGACTGCCTGTCGCGCGATGCGGTCGAGGTCTTCGACGCCTATGCCGCGGAAGGCAGCGACCTGCCCTTCCTGTTCGGCCACAGCATGGGCGGACTGGTGGTGATGCACGCCGTCGGCAAGTTGGGACTGCACCCGCGCGGACTCGTCGCTTCCTCGCCTGCGCTGGCTTCCCATGCAGGCAAGTTCGACCGCCTGCTCAGCAAGGTCCTGTTGCGCCTGGCGCCTGACCTCACTGTCGCCAACGGCCTTCCTGCCGACAAGCTCTCGCATGCCCCCGGCATCGAACGCACCTACCTCGACGATCCCGACAACCACAACCGGGTCAGCGCACGACTCGCCCGGTACATCTTCGATGCCGGCCCGGAAGTCATCGCCATGGCATCGACCTGGTCGGTGCCGACCCTGCTGCAGATCGCAGGCAGCGACCGGCTGGTTGATCCTGCCGGCGCGCGTGCCTTCGCCGCAGCAGCTCCGAAGGCAGCCGTCGAATGCCATGACTACGCCGACCTTTACCACGAAATCTACAACGAGGCGGAGCCTGCACGCGGCGCTGTCGTTCACGACCTGCAGGGCTGGTTACGAGCGCATATCTGACATGCCGCCTTGGTGGCATCTTGCTGTTGCCTTGTTGCTTCTGCTCCAAAATCCCGTGAGGCGTGGCAAGCGGGGCGGGTAAAACCCCGCAGGGGCGGCGCACAGGGATGTGCGCCGTTTCCGGAGGCGCAGGATGCGCCTTACGGAAATTCCCGGCCCGCTTGCGAACCCAACGGTTTCATCGTTGGGCACGCTGCTAGGGCGGCTTTCCTTTGGTTACTTTTCTTTGCCGTTCAAAGAAAAGTGACTCGCGCACAGCGCGAAACGCTCTTGCACTTGGTTCCCACCATCACGGGATGACGAACGGAAACTAGCCGGTGTTCTGCACGCCCTGCGATACACCATTGACGCTGGCCACCAGCGCCCGCAGCAAGGTTTCATCTTCGCGGCCGCTGTCGCGCCAGCGCTTCAGCAGGTCGACCTGCAGCACGCTGATCGGATCGACGTAGGGATTGCGCAGGCGGATCGACAACGCCAGGCGCTGGTCGTGCTGCAGCAGCCAGTCGTCGCCGCCCAGCCGCAGCACCCAGTGCAGGGTCTTCGCATGTTCGTCCTGGATGCGCGGGAAGAACTCCTCGTGCAAGGGTCCGGCCATGCGCGAGAACATCTCGGCGATGCTCAGGTCGCCCTTGGCCAGGACCATGGAAATGTCGTCGAGGAAGGTCTTGAAGAACGGCCAGTCGCGTGCCATCTCGCGCAAAGCCTCCTCGCCACCTTCATCCGCCACCGCCAGCAAACCGCTGCCGACCCCGTACCAGCCGGGGATCACCGCGCGCGACTGGCTCCAGGCGAATACCCAGGGAATCGCGCGCAAGTTCCCCAACGCGGCATCCTCGCCCAGGCGCCGCGACGGCCGCGAACCCAGGGTCATGCGCTCGATCACGTCGATCGGCGTGGCGCTGCGGAAGTAGTCCATGAACTTCGGCGCGCCGACGAAGCCGCGATACGCCCGCGTGCTTCGTTCCGCCACCGTGTCCATGATTTCCCGCCACCGCGCCTCGCGCGGTTCCAGCGGACGCGGACGCAGGCTCGATACCAGCACTGCGCCGGTCGCCTGTTCCAGCGAGCGCAGGGCCAGCGCGCGGATGCCGTACTTGCGGTGGATCACCTCGCCCTGCTCGGTCACCCGCAGGCGGCCGTCGACGCTGCCGCGCGGCGAAGCATCCACCGCGCTGGTGGTCTTGCCGCCACCACGACTGAT
>JBOHXX010000301.1:0-3682 GCA_050737675.1 Pseudoxanthomonas sp. | reverse complement strand
CCTCACGGACGCGGAAGCAGCGGCCGTGGTCAGCAACGACCGCGAGAGCAATCAGCGCGATCTGTTCGATGCGATCGAGCGCGGCGACTTCCCGAAGTGGAAGATGTACATACAAGTGATGCCCGAGACCGACGCGGAGAAGGTGCCCTACCACCCGTTCGACCTGACCAAGGTCTGGCCGAAGGGCGACTACCCGCTGATCGAGGTCGGCGAGTTCGAACTCAACAAGAACTCCGAAAACTTCTTCGCCGACGTCGAACAGAGCGCGTTTGCGCCAAGCAACCTGGTGCCGGGCATCAGCGTGTCGCCGGACAAGATGTTGCAGGCACGCCTGTTCAACTACGCCGACGCACAGCGCTATCGCCTGGGCGTGAACTACCACCAGATCCCGGTCAACGCCGCTCGCTGCCCGGTGCACAGCAACCACCGCGACGGCGCCGGCCGCATGGACGGCAACTACGGCGGCCTGCCGCACTACGAGCCCAACAGCTTCCAGCAATGGCAGGAGCAGCCGCAGTACCGCGAGCCGCCGCTGAAGATCAGTGGCGACGCGGACTGGTGGAACTACCGCGACGACGACGCCAACTACTACAAACAGCCTGGCGACCTGTTCCGGCTGATGACGCCGGCGCAGCAGCAGGTACTGTTCGACAACACCGCCCGGGCCATGGGCGACGCGCCGGACTTCATCAAGCAACGCCACATCGACAACTGTAGCAAGGCCGACCCGGCCTACGGCACCGGTGTGGCCAAGGCGCTGGGCTTGTAACCGGGAATCGCGACGATCCATCCGGGGCGGCCAATGGCCGCCCTTTTTCTTTAACGGCCCATAACGCGTCGATCATCGGTAGCCTGCCTGCCGATACATCGTCTCGGACGATGACGATTGCACATTGAATGGCGCTAGGATGCTCTTCCCGCCCCACCCCAACGTCCCGGAGACGCTTGCCCATGAGCAACCAATCGCTGACCGATGAACTTTTCTCGCAACTCCAAGGCGCGCCGCTACAACAGCTCTCGCAACAATTGGGCCTGGGCCAGACGCAGACTGCGGGCGCCATCAGCGCTGCCCTCCCCCTGCTGCTGGGCGCACTGGGCAAGAATACCGCCGAGCCGCAGGGTGCCGAAGCCTTGTTCGGCGCGCTGCAACGCGACCATGCCGGCCTGGACCTAGGCAGTGTGCTTGGCGCGGTGCTGGGCGGCGGCGGCAGCGTGCCGACGCAGAACGATGGCGGCGCGATCCTGGGCCACATCTTCGGTGGCAGCCAGCCCACCGCGCAAGCCAGCCTCGGGTCGGCCACCGGCCTGGGCGGCGACAAGGCAGGGATGTTGTTGAAGATCCTGGCCCCGATCGTGATGTCGTTCCTGGCCCAGCGTTTCCTCGGGCAGGGCAACGCCAACGCCACCGGACTCAGCCAGGTCCTGGGCCAGGAACGCCAGGCGGTGCAGCAGCAGGGTGGCCTGGGTGGCGGCCTGCTTGGCGCGGTACTGGACCAGGACGGCGACGGCCAACTCGGCCTGGGCGATCTGCTGAAGATCGGCGGCGGCTTGCTCGGCGGCAAGCGCTGAGTCGCGCGTAATCCTCACGCATCGTCGTAGGAGCGGGCCTTGCCCGCGATGCTCTTGCGCGATCCCGGCGAAGGGCATCGCACCCAAGGTGCGCTCCTACGGGGTAAATCCACGAAAAGCCATCCGCGAGGATGGCTTTTTCATGCACTCCTCATAACGCGTCGATATCGCCCAGCGCCTGGATCAATCGACGCGCGCGCTTGTCCGGCTTGTGTTCCGGCGCACGATAACCGCTGCGTTCGGCGACACGCTGCGCACGCAGTTGTTCGCGCAGGAGGCGCGATGCCTCGTCCTCGCGGTATAGCGTGATCGCCACCCCGACCGGTCCGCGCTTGCTCGATAAAGCCAATACTTCGACCTGGAACGCTTCCTCGCCGCGCACGATGCGCAGCGCATCGCCGATGCGCACCTGCCGTGCCGGTTTCGCGCGCTGGCCGGCCACGTCGATCTTGCCGGTCTCGATGGCGGACTTGGCCAGGGCACGGGTCTTGAAGAAACGCGCGGCCCATAGCCACACGTCCAGCCTGACCAGTCCGGATGGCGCTTCCGGTGCTTGTTGCATGGATTCCCGCCTCCGGATATTCGTTACATGGCAGGTTGGATACGCCGCATGGACTGCCCTGCTTCCATTTTGCATCGATGCAATGAAAGCGATGTTAGTGTGCCCGCTTCCACCGGCAAGCAAACTCCATGGCGCCCAAGACCAGCCGCGACCTTACCAGTGGCCCGATCGGCCGCAACCTGCTGTTGTTCGCGCTGCCGGTCATGGCCGGCAATATCGCCCAGTCTCTGAATGGTTCCATCAATGCGGTATGGGTCGGGCGCTATCTGGGCGAAGCGGCGCTGACCGCGACCGCCAACGCCAACAACGTGATGTTTTTCCTGCTGGGTTCGGTGTTCGGCATCGGCATGGCAGCCAGCATCCTGATCGCGCAGGCGATCGGCGCGAAGGACATCGGGCAGGCGCGCAGGGTGATGGGGACCAGTGCCACGTTCTTCATAGGCTTGTCTGTGGTGATCGCGGTCGTCGGCTGGCTGGTGGCGCGGCCGATCCTGCATGCCATGGGCACGCCTGCGCCTTCCCTGCCCTTCGCAGAGGCTTACCTGCGGGTCATCTTCCTGGCGATGCCGCTGCTGTATGCGTTCACCTTCTTCTCGGCGGCGTTGCGCGGTGCGGGCGATTCGCGCACGCCATTCCGTTTCCTGGTGCTGTCCGTACTGTTGGACATCTTCTTCAACCCGATGCTGATCTTCGGGCTTGGGCCGTTCCCGAAGCTGGGGATCGCAGGCGCCGCATGGGCGACCTTGCTGGCGCAGGGTTTGAGCCTGGTGGCGATGCTCTGGTACCTGCGCAACAAACGCCACGTGCTCTGGCTGGGGCGTAAGGACGCACGATTGCTGCGGGTCGATGCCACGATCCTGCGCGCATTGGTCGTGAAAGGCGTGCCGATGGGACTGCAGATGGTCCTGATATCGCTGGCGATGATCGCGATGATGACCATGGTCAACCACAAGGGCACGGCGACGACCGCGGCCTACGGCGCCGCCATGCAGTTGTGGACCTATCTGCAGATGCCGGCCATGGCGATCGGCGCGGCATGTTCGTCGATTGCCGCGCAGAACGTGGGGGCGAGGAAATGGGATCGCGTGGAAGCCACCGCGCGTAGCGGCGTGATGTTCAATTTCCTGCTGACCGGGGCGTTGATCCTGCCGCTGATCCTGCTGGATCGCTGGACCCTGGCCCTGTTCCTGCCCGGGGGCAGTCCATCGCTGGAAATCGCCCGCCACCTCAACCACATCGCGGTGTGGTCGTTCCTGTTCTTCGGCGTGACCTTCGTCATTTCCGGCGTGGTGCGCGCCACCGGCGCCGTGTTGCCACCGCTGCTGATCCTGGGCTTCGCGCTATGGGGCATCCGCGTGCCCTTCGCCGACCTGATGCAGCCCGTCATTGGCGTGGATGCGTTGTGGTGGAGCTTCCCGGTCAGCGCGGTCTGCGCGATGGTGATGTCGATGGCCTATTACCAGTGGGGCAATTGGCGAAAGGCCCACATGCTGGCGCCACATGCGGAGGAAGTGGCGATACCGGCGGAAGTCGCATCGCAGCCTCCGGCTC
>JBOHXX010000300.1:0-3698 GCA_050737675.1 Pseudoxanthomonas sp. | reverse complement strand
CTGCTGATGGAACTTGAAGGCGAAGCCAACGACTACGTCGGCAAGGGCATGGCGGGAGGACGCCTGGTAGTGCGGCCGCCGCGTGGCGCGCGCTTCGAGGCGCGCAATACCGCGATCCTCGGCAACACCTGCCTGTACGGCGCCACCGGTGGCGAGCTGTTCGCCGCGGGCCGCGCTGGCGAACGCTTCGCCGTGCGCAACTCCGGCGCGCTGGCGGTGATCGAGGGCGCCGGCGACCATTGCTGTGAATACATGACCGACGGCATCGTCATGGTCCTGGGCCGCACCGGGCTGAACTTCGGCGCCGGCTTTACCGGCGGCTTGGCCTACGTGCTGGACCTGGATCGCGATTTCGTCGACCGCTACAACCACGAACTGATCGACATCCACCGCATCTCGCCGGAAGGCTTCGAGAGCCACCGCCAGCACCTGCACAAACTGATCAGCCGCCATCGCGAACTGACCGGCAGCATCTGGGCGCAGCAGATCCTCGATGAATTCCGCGACTACGTCGGCAAGTTCTGGCTGGTGAAGCCGAAGGCGGCGAGCCTGGAGTCGTTGACGGAATCGTTGAGGAGAGCGGCGTGATGAGCAGGAGTGAGCGGAGAGGAGTGAGGAGTGAGCGTCTCTCCGCCGAGTCATTCCCGCCGGTCATGCCGTCTCTACTCACTCCTCACTCCTCTCAACTCACTCCTCTCCACTCACTTCTCACTCCTCCCCACTCACTCCTCGCCCTATGAGCCGCAAACAAGTCTTCCAGTTCGTCGAACTGCCCCGGCAGATGCCGCAGCGCATCCCGCTGGAACTGCGCACCAATGGCGACTGGGGCGAGATGTACGGCAAGTTCGCCCTGCCCGAGGCCCAGCACCAGGCCGGGCGTTGCCTGGATTGCGGCAACCCGTATTGCAGCTGGAAGTGCCCGGTGCACAACGCGATCCCGCAATGGCTGCAGCTGGTGCAGGAGAACCGCATCGACGAGGCCGCGGCGTTGTGCCACACCACCAATCCGTTGCCGGAAATGTGCGGCCGCGTGTGCCCGCAGGATCGGTTGTGCGAAGGCAGTTGCACGCTGGAGGACGGTTTCGGCGCGGTCACCATCGGCGCGGTGGAAAAGTACATCGTCGATGCGGCGCTGGAAAAAGGCTGGCGCCCCGACCTGAGTAATGTCATCGCCACCGGCAAGCGCGTGGCGGTGATCGGCGCCGGTCCGGCGGGTCTTGCCTGCGCGGATGTGCTCGCGCGCAACGGCATCAAGGCGGTGGTGTTCGACCGCTACGAACAGATCGGCGGGCTGATGCAGTTCGGCATCCCCAGCTTCAAGCTGGAGAAGAGCATCATCGCGCGCCGTCGCGACGTTCTCGAAGGCATGGGCGTGGAGTTCCGCCTCGGCGTGGAAATCGGCCGCGATGTGTCGATCGAGGAATTATTGAGCGACTACGACGCGGTGTTCCTCGGCACCGGCGCCTATCGCTACACGGATGGCGGACTGGCGGGACAGGACCTGAAGAACGTGCTGCCGGCGCTGCCGTTCCTGGTCCAGAACGGGCGCATCGTCGGCGGCAATGATCCCTGGGGCCGGCCGATCGCGGGCTGGGAAGATACGCTGGCGTTGCCCGACCTCAACGGCAAGCGCGTGGTCGTGCTCGGCGGCGGCGACACCGGCATGGACTGCGTGCGCAGCGCGATCCGCCTGGGCGCCGCGAAAGTGACCTGTGCCTATCGCCGCGACGAGGCCAACATGCCCGGCTCCGCGCGCGAAGTCGCCAATGCGCGCGAGGAAGGCGTGCGTTTCCTGTTCAACCGCGCACCGTTGGCGATCGAAGGCGATGACGACCGGGTCACCGGTGTTCGCGTGGTCGAAACGAAGCTGGGCGAAGCCGACGCACGTGGCCGTCGCAGCGCCGTTCCCATTGAAGGTAGCGAATCGCTGCTGGAAGCGGACGTCGTCATCATCGCCTTCGGTTTCTCGCCGACCGTGCCGGAATGGCTGGCCGCCCAGGGCGTGGAAGGCAGCCCGAACGGGCGCATCATCGCTGGCGGCGACGATCGTCTTCCCTTCCAGACCACGAACCCGAAACTGTTCGCTGGTGGCGACGCCGTACGCGGTGCCGATCTGGTGGTGACGGCAGTGGCCGAAGGCCGCGACGCCGCCAACAGCATCGCTCAGCTGCTTCTCACCTGAAACAACACCGTAGGAGCGCCCCATGGGCGCGAGCTCTTAGCTCTTGTGGGAGCGGCTTCCAGCCGCGAGCTCTCCGTCACGCATCCGGAATCCCACCGAAAAGCTCGCGCCCATGGGGCGCTCCTACGGGTTTCCGCCCGTACCGCGTAGAATCGCCGGCCCCGCGCAGGCTTCCTCCCCCCTCATGAGAATCGGCATCGACTTCGGCACCAGCTATTCGGCGGCGGCGGCGCGCGTGGGCGATCATCTGCAACACATCCAGTTCAACGGCCTGCCGCAGTTCCGCACCGCGGTGTTCTTCCCGACCGACCTGCCTGACCCCGCCGATTTCCACATGACCCGCGAACGCGAGGGCGAAGTCGCGATGCTGGTGCGCGCGGCCAAGGCCGAGCAGACCCGTAGCGGCGTGGCCCCGCGCAGCGAGGCGCAGCTGTATCGCGATGCGGTGCAGGTGGTGCGCCGGCAATGGCTGGAGGCGCAGGTCAAGGAAGCGGAAGAAGCCGCTGCCGACCTGGACGATGCCGTGTTCGGCGAGGAGGCCATCGACCGCTATCTTGAGGAGGGCAGCGGCCATCTGGTGCAGTCGCCGAAGTCGATGCTGGGCTACGACCTGCTGCCGCGCGCGCGCCAGACCATCACCGGCATCGCCGCGCAGATCCTGGAACACATCCGCATCGCGGCGAGCGAGCAGCTGGACATCGACGTGCGCCTGGCCACGATCGGGCGACCGGTGCAGTTCCGCAGTTCGCTGGGACCGGAGGGCGGCGAACAGGCGCTGGACATCCTGGCCGAGGCTGCGCAGATCGCCGGTTTCCAGGCCGTGGATTTCCTGGAAGAACCGGTGGCCGCGGCGCTGCATTACCACGCCGGCAGCGACACCCGTCATTCCACGCTGGTGGTGGATATCGGCGGCGGCACCACCGACATCGCCCATGCGCACGTCGGCGGCAGCGAGATGCCGGTGATCCACCGTGCCTGGGGCCTGCCCAATGGCGGCACCGACGTGGACCTGGCCCTGAGCATGGCCCAGTTCATGCCGCTGTTCGGTCGCGGCGACACGCGCGTGCCCGCGCATCATTTCGTCGACGCGGCGATGGTCCAGGACATGCCGCGCCAGCGCGCGTTCCACAAACGGAACTTCAGCGAAGTGCCTGCGCCGTACAACGACCGGCTGCAGGCGCTGCAGCAGGACGGCGGCACCACGCGCCTGTATCGCGGCGTGGAAACGATGAAGATGCGTCTCAGCGAACACGCAACCAGCCACCACGAACTGGATTACATCGATGCGGCGTTGTCGGTTGCGGCCAGTCGCGACGACCTCACCACCGCCAGCGTGGATTTCCTGGGCCGGCTGGCGCGCCTGCTGCAGGAAGTCGCGGCGGAACTGACGATGCCGCCGGACAGCGTGTTCCTGACCGGCGGCATGTCGCGTGCGCCCTATGTGCAGGCAGTGGTCCGCGCTGCGTTCCCGCAGGCGCGCCTGGTGCACGGCGATCCGTCGCTGGGCGTTGTGTCG
>JBOHXX010000299.1:0-3807 GCA_050737675.1 Pseudoxanthomonas sp. | reverse complement strand
CCGATATTGAACTGGCGCACCAGGCCGCTGCAGTACCAGCATGGTGCCAGCGTGGTGACCATGATCGTGTCCCGGTAGCGACGCTGGCGGCCGGCCTTGCGGAAGGCGTCGGTTTCGCCATGGACCGACGGATCGTTTTCCTGGATGCGGCGGTTATGGCCGCAGCCCAGCAGGTTGCCGTCGTGGTGGAAGAGGGCTGCGCCGATGGGGATACCGCCTTCGGCCAGGCCCTGGCGGGCCTCGGCGATGGCGGTGTCCAGCAGGGCGCGGTAATCGGGCGTGGAAATCACGGGCTACTCCGTAAAGCGGTGGTCGTGGCAGAGCTTGCCATGGTCGTGGGTCACGGAACAGCCAAGGCAGGCGGTATCCATGCCGCCGCAGCCTTGGCTGGCAGTCGCTTTCGTTGCACCATGCAAGGCGTACTTCACCGCGAATCCGGCCGCAAGGCCCAGGGGGATCCATGGAAAAGTTCATCGCAGCCTGCCTGGGGCTTGCACTCGCCGGGTTTTTCCCGGGCGCCAGGGCCGAGATCGTGCAGGGCCAGCTGGAGTTGCGCTGGGGCGACCCGATTCCGATGCACGGCAAGTCGCAACTGCCGCCCCGCTTCGTCGCGACACTGGTCGGTGATGACGGCACGCGCCGTGCGCTGGATCCAGCGCAGGCACGGCGCGCGGCTGGCGACCTGTATGCACTGGCCAATCGCCGCGTGGCGGTGGAGTTCTCGTCGGCCAAGCGCGGCGGTGGCGCTGCGTCCATCGAGGTCATCGTGCCGGCCGACCAGCTGCAATTTCCTGGTCTCTCCAAGGCATTGCTTGCGCCCAAGGCCGTGGGCGGCAATACCCGCTGGGTGACGGTGGCTTGCAAGTTCAACGATATCGTCGACGAGCAGAAGCCGGTAACTTTCTTCAACGGCCAGTACGGCACCAATCCCGGCCAGCTGGGCCACTACTGGAAGGAAGTGTCGTACAACAAGATCGACCTGACCGGCAGCAGTGCCTTTGGCTGGTTCACGTTGCCACAGCCGCGCAGTTATTACGTCACTACCGTGGATGGAAAGGAAAAGGCGAACCTGGACCAGTTGTTCAAGGACTGTGCCGCGGTGGCCGACCCGGAGGTCAATTTCAATTCGGTGCAGGGCGTCAACATGATGTTCAATGGCGACCTGGACGGCTATGCCTGGGGCGGCGGCGCCTGCGGCACCCTGGAAGGTACCAACCAGTGCATCCGCAATACCTGGAATCCACCGTGGTCGTTCGGCAACCTGGCGCCGCTGGCGCATGAGATGGGCCACGGTTATGGCCTGCCGCATTCGAACAACTCCGATGGCGACGACGACCCCTATGACAATCCCTGGGACGTGATGAGCGATGCGTGGAGCAATGCGGTCAAGAACGTTACCTATGGTTCGTTGCCCAAGCACATCAATGTCCGCCAGCGCGACCGTTTGGGATGGGTCGATGCAGCGCGCAAGCTGACGGTCCCGACCGGCGGCGCTGCGGACAACGTCGTGCTGGATAGGGCCAGCCTGGCCGGATCGACGAACCGGCAGATGATCGTGCTGTCGCTTGCAGCCGCCGATGCGACCGGCAATGTTTCGTACACGGTGGAGGCGCGTGGTCGTACCGGGGCTTATGAAGCCGCACTGGCCGACGCGGCCGTGATCATCCACGGTATCGACGCAGACGGGGTCGCCTACAGCATGGATGCCGATGTTCCACCCGCGGATACTTCCAACAATGAAGGCTCGATGTTCAAGGTGGGCGAGACCTGGGTTTCCCCGGATGGATCGCAGAAGGTGAATGTGCTGTCGGCCACCGCCAACGGGTTCATTGTCAGGATCGGCAATCCGCGCGTGACCGGTGGGCCGTTGCTTCCGCGCAGCAAGCCTTCGGCGATTGCCAATCCGGCGCGGGCCCAGCCAGCGTCAGGCACTACCACCCGGCAGCGCCCAGGTCGCAGTTGCGACGGATCCTCCGGCGCCACGCGGTGCAACGACACGATCCGATGATCTTGCGCAGTCCATGGCACGGGTCCATGGATTGCGCGCTTCGCCGCCCCCGGCACCGGCAATGCGATAATGGCGGCATGAGCGAATCCCCCTACAAATCCGGCACCACCCATTTCGGCTTCAAGGATGTCGCGGCCAAGGACAAGCAGAAGCTGGTCGGCGAAGTGTTTTCCTCGGTCGCGGGCAACTACGACCTGATGAACGACCTGATGAGCCTGGGCGTGCATCGCGTGTGGAAGCGCTATTTCGTCGGCACCGCGCAGGTCAAGCGCGGCGACCGCGTGCTCGACCTGGCGGGAGGCACCGGCGACATCGCCGCGTTGCTGAAGGATCGGGTCGGCGACGAGGGCGAGATCGTGCTCGGCGACATCAATGCCGGCATGCTCGGCGTGGGCCGCGACCGCATGACCAATCGCGGCCTGGTCAATGGCCTCGACTACGTGCAATGCAACGCCGAGGCGTTGCCGTTCCCGGACGCCAGCTTCGACCTGGTCACGATCGCTTTTGGCCTGCGCAATGTCACCGACAAGGACGCGGGCCTGCGCGAGATGTTCCGCGTGCTGAAAGTGGGCGGACAGGCGCGGGTGCTGGAGTTTTCCGAAGTGACGCTGGAGTGGTTCAAGCCGGTCTACGACTTCCACTCGTTCAAGATCCTGCCGAAGCTGGGCCGGTTGTTCGCCCAGGATGCCGACAGTTACCAGTACCTGGCCGAAAGCATCCGCAAGCATCCGCCGCAGGAAGAGCTGAAGGCGATGATGCAGGAGGCCGGTTTCGAGCGTTGCAGCTACAAGAACCTGTCCGCAGGCATCGTCGCGGTGCATACGGGCTACAAGGTCTAGATCCCGCGGGAGCGGTGTCCCGCCGCGAGCTCTTGCCCCTTGTCTTGGCCGGCATTCCCGATAGCCCTGCCGCGCCCCAAGCTCGCGGCGGGACGCCGCTCCCACGACCTGTTCAGGACTCTGCTGTGCCGGGGGAGGGTAAACTTGCCGCATCCCCCGATCCGGATACCCAATAATGCGTTCAGCTTTCCTGTTGCTGTCCTGCGCCGCCGTGCTGGCGGCCGGTTGTTCCCGCGATGCCGCTCCCGCCTCTGAAGCCAAGTCCACCAAATCGGCGACCGATGCCGTGAAAACCTCGCGCAGCAACGACGAGAGTTCCTATGCCGAACCCGGCAAGGTCGTGATCAGCGACCTGGACCTGGACCTGGCCCTCGATTTCGACAAGAAGGAAATCAGCGGCACCGCCACTTACAAGCTCGACTGGAAGGACAAGTCCGCCACGCAGCTGGTGCTGGATACGCGCGCATTGACCATCGCCAAGGTCGAAGGCGATGACGGCAAGGGCAACTGGATGCCGTTGAAATACGCGCTGGCCGCCAACGACAAGATCTACGGCAGCAAGCTGACCATCGAAGCGCCGGCCCGCAACGCCAGCGTGCGCATCGACTACCAGACCTCGCCCGAAGCCTCCGGCCTGCAGTGGCTGGAGCCGTCGATGACCGAGGGCAAGCAGTTGCCCTTCATGTTCAGCCAGTCGCAGGCGATCCATGCGCGCAGCTGGGTGCCGCTGCAGGACACGCCCAGCGTGCGCTTCACCTACAGCGCCCACGTCACCAGCCGTCCGGACGTGATGGTGCTGATGAGCGCCGACAACGACCCGGCCGCGCCACGCGATGGCGATTACAGCTTCAAGATGCCCAATCCCATCCCGTCGTACCTGCTGGCCATCGCCGCGGGCGACCTGGTGTTCAAGCCGATCTCCGCGCGTAGCGGCGTGTGGGCCGAGCCGGCCATGGTCGA
>JBOHXX010000298.1:0-3808 GCA_050737675.1 Pseudoxanthomonas sp. | reverse complement strand
GCGCGGAAGCGTCACTTGGCTTCGACGAATACGTAGTCTGCTCCCGACGGAGTCACTGCGGCCTTGACCCGCTCGTTGTCCGCGGCCTGGCCGATGAAGAGGATCTTGACCTTCTTCATGGTGTCCGGCGGCACCGGCTTGAAACCGGCGATGATGATGTCGGCCATCCTGGCCGATTCCGGCGAGCCGAATGCGATCAGGTTGCCGCCGACGATGCCGCGAGCCAACGCATTGGAGACCTGGTCCGATTGGCCCTTGTAGTTGGATTCGAAATTGGGATTCGCTTGCCCGGTCAGGTAGTAGACGAACGGGTTGTTGGTGATGTCGCCCATGTTGCGTCCGACCACATCCTGCAGGTAGGCCTTCCATGCGGCGTCATCGGCCGTGGCGGGGGCGCTCAGCGCCGCGGCTTGCACGGGCGCAGCGGCTTCCTGCTTCTTGCAGGCTGTGAATGGCAGTACGAGGCAGGCGGCCAGCAGTAAACGTGTAGCGATCTTCATGGTGTTTTCCCCTCCGTTGAGTCTTGCGATGAATGGTATTGCATGGGTCATTGCGCGGCCCGGGACCGCCATTGTTCCTGCAGCGCGGCGGCCACGGCCTGCGGCACGAAGCCGGAAATGTCGCCACCGAGGCGTGAGATTTCGCGCACCAGCGACGAGGAGATGAAGCCGTACTGCTCGGCCGGGGTCAGGAACAGTGTTTCCACCTCCGGGATCAGGTGGCGATTCATGCTGGCCAGCTGGAATTCGTATTCGAAATCGGACACCGCGCGCAGGCCGCGCAGCAGCACGCCGCCGCCGACTTCTTCGACGAAATGCGCCAACAGCGAATTGAAGCCGCGTACTTCGACGTGCGGATGATGGGCGACGGCTTCGCGCGCCAGCCGTACCCGCAATTCGAGCGGCAGCGCCGGACCCTTGCCCGGGCTTTCGGCGACGCCGATGATGAGTTGTTCAAACAACGGCGCGGCGCGGTCGATCAGGTCGATGTGACCATTGGTGATGGGGTCGAACGTGCCGGGATAAACCGCGATACGGGTGCGTGCCACACTCATTCAGGAACCACCACGGAAATGTTGCCGTTCAGTGTATCAGCGCCCCGCGGATCGGGGGCGCGGTACAGGGCATAACGCACCTCGCGGGTACGTCCTTCGCGGTGCAACGTCCACTCCCTCGGCAGCGCTGGCGCCTGTTCGGGTGGAGACTCCACGTACAGCCATGCGCCCTGCGCCAGTTTCGGCAACAATGCGGCCAAGGTCGGTTGCCACAGGCCCGCGTCGAAAGGCGGATCGACGAATGCCACATCGAAACTGGCCGCTGCCTGCCGTCCCAGCCAGGCCAGCGCATCGCCATGTGCGACTTCGACCGATTCCTGCGCCGACAACCGCGCCACCGTCTCACTCAATGACCGGGCCAGCGCCGCGTCGCGTTCCACCAGCACCGCATGCGCCGCGCCGCGCGATACCGCCTCCAGGCCCAGCGCACCGGTGCCGGCGAACACGTCCACGACCCGCGCGCCCGCAAGCACCGGCATCAGCCAGTTGAACAGGGTTTCGCGCACGCGATCGCCGCTGGGGCGCAGGCCCGGGCTGGCCGTCACCGTCAGGCGCGTGCCACGCCAGCGGCCGCCGATGATGCGGACCTTGCCGTGCTCGGTTCGGGGGGCGGGCTTCATCGGGGCATGTTCATCGGGGCCTGCAGGGTGCCGGTGCTAGCATGTGCGCATTCTCCGATATCCCCGAGCAATGGTCAGTTTTTTCCGCCGCAAGAAGCCCCCCACCGGCCCAGAAACCTCGCCCGACACCGACTCCACACGCCGTTTCAGCGTCGAGGAGCTGGCGGCTGCGTTCCCCGAACCAGCCCGACAGGAGGGACCCGACCCGGGGGAAATCGCTTCCGTCACCGCGGAAAACCATTCGGCTGCAGCTTCAATATCGGTGCAGGCCGCCGACCCGGTCGTTGCCGTTGCGCGCCCCGCAATCGTCGACGACCCTCCAGCACCCGCGGCTCCCGGCAAACCCGGTTGGCGCGAGCGCTTGCGCGGCAGCGGTTTCGCTCGTGGCCTGGGTGGATTGTTCTCGCGCAACCCCAAGCTCGATGACGACCTGCTGGACGAAATCGAGACCGCCCTGCTGACCGCCGACGTCGGCGTGCCCGCGACCACGGCGCTGGTCGAAGGCCTGCGCAAGCGCATGAAGGCGCGCGAATTCGCCGATGCCAACGCCTTGCTCAAGGCATTGCGCGCCGAACTGATCTCGATGCTGGCGTCGGTCGCGTTGCCGCTGCGCATCGATGCCTCCGCCAAACCCTTCGTCGTGCTCACGGTCGGCGTCAACGGCGTGGGCAAGACCACCACCATCGGCAAGCTCGCGCGCCGCTTCAAGGAACAGGGCCACAGCCTGATGCTGGCCGCCGGCGACACCTTCCGTGCCGCCGCAGTCGCGCAACTGCAGACCTGGGGCGAACGCAACGGCGTGCCGGTGATCGCGCAGGGTCAGGATGCGGATGCGGCCTCGGTGGCCTTCGATGCACTGCAGGCGGCAAAGGCGCGCGGCATCGAAGTACTGATCGCCGATACCGCTGGGCGCCTGCACACGCAACAGGGATTGATGGCCGAACTGGGCAAGATCCGTCGCGTGCTCGGCAAGCTCGACCCCACCGCGCCGCACGAAGTGTTGATGGTCATCGACGGCACAACCGGCCAGAACGCGCTTTCGCAGCTGCGCCAGTTCCATGCCGCGGTCGGCGTCACCGGCCTGGTGGTGACCAAGCTGGACGGCACCGCCAAGGGCGGCGTGGTGTTCGCACTGGCGCGGGAATTCGGCATCCCGATCCGCTACGCGGGCATCGGCGAGCGTTCCGAGGATTTGCGGGTGTTCGATGCCGAAGCCTTCGTCGATGCACTGTTGCCGGAAGCATTGGGCGCGTGAGCGACCGCGGGCCGTACTGACATGACCCGGCGCCGCAAGATCGCACTGCTGGTGATCGCGGCGCTGGTCCTGGTGCTCGCATTGCTGCTGCGCTGGCTGCTGAGCCCTGCCTACCTCACTTCCGCGATCCTCGATGCTGCCGGCAAATCGCTCGGCCTGGAGATCACGGCCGGCGGTGTTGGCGAATACCGCCTGCGTGGCACGCCGATGCTGGTGGTGCGCGATGTCGTCGCGCGCGAACCTGGCGCCTCGGTACCGTTGCTCCGCGCCAAGCGCATCTACCTGTCACTGCCCTGGTCGACGCTGCGCGCGGGTGGCAAGGACTTGGTCGTGCAACGGATCGAACTCGATGCCCCGCAATTCGACCTGCCTGCGTTGCAGCATTGGCTGGCGACGCGGCCACCCTCGGAAACGCGCATTCCCACGCTCACCGACGGCCTGCGCATCAGCAAGGGAGCGATCATCAACGACGACTGGCGCATCGAGGATCTCGACGCGGACCTGCCGTCGCTGCATCCCGACCAGCTCGCGCATGCGCGACTGCGTGGCCGCTACCTCGACCCGCCGCTCGTGATCCCGGTCGATCTCGCCGTCGCGCTCGCGCGCCCATCCGCGCTGGCCAATGGTCAAACCAGTGGCTTCGCCACCCGCGGGCGCATCAGCATCGAACGCGGCGACTGGAAGCTGCCGGCGACAGTCGCGCTGTCCGGACCGCTCCTGCTCGGCAAGGACGAACTGCGGATCACCCCTGCACGGCTGGGCGTGGCCGCGCGATACGAATCCGGCGACACCCGCCTGCCATTTGCGCTCGGCCTGCATGGTCCGTTGAAGTTCGACGAAGCGACATGGACGCTGGCGCCGGTCGGCGTCGCCCTGCAC
>JBOHXX010000297.1:0-3817 GCA_050737675.1 Pseudoxanthomonas sp. | reverse complement strand
CCCTTGGACAGGTCGTCGTCGGCCACCACTTCCGCCGCGGCCCATTCCAGTGCCTCGCGCTCGGCGCGCTCGCGCTCGGACTTCTCGACCTTGTTGATCAGTTCGTTGTCGATCTTGCGGGCCGCGATCTCGCGCAGCGCCAGTACGGTCGGCTTGTCACCGCTTTCGTGGTTGTCGATGAGCGGCTCCACGCCATTGGCCAGCTGGCGCGCGCGCTTGGAGGCCATCATGACCAGATCGAAACGGTTTCCAACGACTTCCAGGCAATCTTCTACGGTGATGCGGGCCATGCGGGCTCCCGGCGACCGGCGGGGGTCGCGCGAATTGATACGAGGGGGCGCGGATTGTAGGGCCGGCGGCGTCCAGATGCAAACTCTAAAGCCACTACTTCCTTGATAATCAATTACTTGAGCCGGATCCATCGTCCGCCAGCAGGGCGGAAATCAGCTGGTAGTGGCGCGCCACCTGGGGTTCCCGGCGCAGCCGGCTGGCGGTGAAGATGGAGCACATCTCGTCCACCGCGGTGTCGAAGACCTCGTTGACGATGACGTAATCGAACTCGCCGTAATGCGACATTTCCTCACGCGCGGCAGCCAGCCGTTGCTGGATCACCGCTTCGCTGTCCTGGCCGCGGTTGCGCATGCGCTGCTCCAGCGCCCGGCGCGAAGGCGGCAGGATGAACACGCTGACCGCGTTGGGCAGTTTGTCGCGCACCTGGCGCGCGCCCTGCCAGTCGATCTCCAGCAGCACGTCCTTGCCGGTGGCAAGTTGCGGTTCCACCGACTGCCGCGCGGTGCCCTTCCAGTCGCCATGGACGCGGGCGTACTCGAAGAAGTCGCCGGCGTCGATCATCTGCTGGAATTCGCCTTCGTTGACGAAGTTGTAATGCTGGGCATGGCGCTCGCCCGGCCGCGGCTGGCGCGAGGTGAACGAGATCGACAGCGCGATCTGTGGATCGCGCGCCAGCACCGCATTGACGATGCTGCTCTTGCCCGCACCCGAGGGCGCCGCGACTACGTACAGGGTTCCGCGCATGCTCATTCGCCCGCTTCCCTACTCAATGTTCTGCACCTGTTCGCGGATCTGGTCGATCAGCACCTTGAGTTCCACCGCGATATTGGTGGTGCGCACATCGACCGACTTGGAACCGAGCGTGTTGGCCTCACGGTTGAATTCCTGGAGCAGGAAATCCAGGCGGCGGCCGACCGGCTCGGTCTGCTTCAGCACCCGGCGGATTTCCTTGATGTGGCTGTCCAGCCGGTCCAGCTCCTCGTCCACGTCGAGCTTTTGCAGCCCCAGCACCAGCTCCTGCTCGACGCGCCCCGGATCGGCGGGATAGGCCAGGTCGGCGAGGCGCGTTTCCAGTTTCAAGCGCTGGCCGGCACGGATCAACGGGATCAGTTCGCGCACCTCGGCGGCGCGCGCGGACAGCGCATCGACGCGTTCGCTGATCGCCTGCGCGAGCTTTTCGCCTTCGCGTTCGCGCGAGGCGACGAACTGGTCCAGCAAGGTATCCAGCACCGCCAGCGCATGCGCCTGCAAGGCTTCGGCATCGACCGCCTTGCTCTGCAGCACCCCCGGGTACTGCAGCAGGTCGACGAATTCGGCACGCAACTGCGGGAAATGGGCGTCCAGTTCCAGCGCGACCGCGGCCAGTTGCCTGATCAGGTCCTGGTTGATCCGCACCGCACCCTCGCCTTCCGGCGAACGCAGGCGCAGGGAGAAATCCAGCTTGCCGCGGGCGATGCGCGCGGAAATGCGTTCGCGCAGGACCGGCTCCAGCACGCGCAGCTCTTCCGGCAGGCGCAGGCCCAGCTCCAGGAAGCGATGGTTCACCGCGCGCAGCTCGCACGCCAGGGTGCCGCCATCGGTGGCGCGCTCGGCGGTGGCGTAGGCGGTCATGCTGCGGATCATCGGGTCGGCCGGTGCTGCGGGGAGCGAATGGTAACCTAGCCCACCCTCTACCGGATTCGCGCATGACCGTTGCCCGCCCCAGTGGCCGCCTCCCCGAACAGATGCGCGAAGTCAGCATCCAGCGCGGCTACACCCGCCATGCCGAGGGCTCGGTGCTGGTTTCCTTCGGCGAGACCCGAGTGCTGTGCACGGCCAGCGTGGAAAACCGCGTGCCGGGCTTCCTGCGCGGCAAGGGCGAAGGTTGGGTCACCGCCGAATACGGCATGCTGCCGCGTTCCACTCATACCCGCAGCGATCGCGAAGCGTCGCGCGGCAAGCAGGGCGGACGCACGCTGGAAATCCAGCGCCTGATCGGCCGTGCGCTGCGCGCCTGCGTGGACCGCAATGCGCTGGGCGAACGCACCATCACCCTGGACTGCGACGTGCTGCAGGCCGACGGCGGCACCCGTACCGCGGCGATCACCGGTGCGTATGTGGCGCTGGTGGATGCAGTCAACTGGCTGAAGAAGAAGAACGAGCTCAAGCGCGATCCGATCCACGGCGCGGTCGCCGCGGTCTCGGTCGGCATCTATCGCGGCGTGCCGGTGCTGGACCTGGACTACCCGGAAGACAGCGACTGCGACACCGACATGAACCTGGTGATGAACGACGGCGGCGGTTTCATCGAACTGCAGGGCACGGCCGAAGGCCACGCCTTCCGCCGCGATGAACTGGATGCGTTGCTGGCGCTGGGCGAGAAAGGCATCGGTGAGTTGTTCGCCGCGCAGCGCGCCGCGCTGGCCGGCTGATCAATCCTGTAGCGTCGCGGCCCTGCCCGCGACGCTTTTCATGTCCGTTGCAAAGAGCGGTCGCGGGCAGGGCCCGCTCCTACAAACAGCCAGATATCGAGCCATGAAACAAACCCTCAGCCTGGTCGCGCTGATCGTCGACGACTACGACGAAGCCATCGCGCATTACACCGGCGCGTTGGGTTTCGATTTGCTGGAAGACACCGATCGCGGCAATGGCAAGCGCTGGGTGCGGGTCGCACCGCGCGGCAGCAACGAAACCGGCCTGTTGCTGGCCAAGGCCAGCGATGATGCGCAGCGCGCGCACATCGGCGACCAGCATGGCGGTCGGGTGGGCTTCTTCCTGCAGACCGACGATTTCTGGCGCGACTACCGGGCCATGCAATCCAAGGGAGTCCAGTTCCTGGAGACGCCGCGCGAAGAGGCCTACGCCACGGTTGCCGTGTTCCGTGACCTTTACGGCAACCGTTGGGACCTGCTTCAACTCAACAAGGCATTGGGTGACGCATGAAACTGGTCCTGGCCTCCTCCAACCACGGCAAACTGGAAGAATTGCGCGACCTGTTGTCCGGCAACGGCATCGAATTGATCGCCCAATCCGACCTGGGCGTGGAAGATGAAGACGAAACCGGCACCACCTTCGTCGAGAATGCGCTGATCAAGGCGCGTCACGCGACCCGCATCACCGGCCTGCCGGCGCTGGCCGACGATTCCGGGATCTGCGTCGATGTCCTGGATGGCGCACCCGGGCTTTATTCGGCGCGCTACGCCGGCGAGCACGGCAATGCCTCGCGCAATATCGACAAGCTGCTCGATGCACTCGATGGCGTGGCGGACGAACGCCGCACCGCGCATTTCTATTGCGTGCTGGTGCTGCTGCGCCACGCCGACGATCCCCAACCGCTGGTCGTGGAAGGCCAATGGAACGGTCGCATCCTGCATGAACGCCGTGGCAGCGGCGGCCATGGCTACGATCCGGTGTTCTTCGATCCCATCCATGGCCAGTCGGCGGCGGAGATGGAGCTCGAATTCAAGAACGGCATCAGCCATCGCGGCAAGGCCCTGGCGCTGCTGAAGCAGCGACTGGCCGGATCCCTGTAGGAGCGGGCCCTGCC
>JBOHXX010000296.1:0-3840 GCA_050737675.1 Pseudoxanthomonas sp. | reverse complement strand
GCCCGGTGCCAGCGAGTCCAGTTTGCCGCGCTTCATCTTCTCGGCCAACACCGAAACCTTGCGCTCTTCCACAGGAATAATGCCGCGGACCATCGCCGGCTGGTTGCGTACACCCTCGATCAGGGCCTGGATGTCGACGTACGGCGCAGCGCCTTCCACCCGCGGATCCTGCATCGCCACCTTCACCGCATGCGGCCAGTCCTGCATCGACTCGCCCGCGGCGCTGACCGTGGCATGCGCGGTCATCTGCAGCATGCGGTCGCGGATCTCGCGCTGGAAGCCGCTCATCACCGACAACGTGGTGATCAGCACGGTCACGCCCAGGGCGATACCGAGGATCGAGGCCAGCGAGATGAACGAAATAAAGCCATTGCGGCGTTTGGCGCGCAGGTAGCGCAGGCCGATGGCGACGGGGATGGGTTTGAACATAGGCCGCTATGGTGCCATCGCTGACCTCTTCCGCGAAGCGGCCGGACTGCCTGCGGCCAGACGCAGTTCACGTCGGCGGTCGGCGGGAAGCGTGTCCGGCCACCAGGACAGGCGCCCGCCCCGGCCATCACGTCCTCGCCAGCTCACGAAAGCCAGCGGACCCCGCCATTGCACTTCGACCGACTCGATCGGTGTTCCATCGAGTGTAGCCGGCAGGTCGTTACCGGGGAAAAAGAAGTCACGGGTCGGTGGCCTGGATTCCCGCCATGCCCGCCACAGGCCAAAAGCCAAGGCCAACAAGGCCAGCGGCCAAGCCGCAAGACGCGGCATCTCCGAGGCCAGTATCGAAAATGCAGCGAGGATTCCCAGCAACGACAGCGCGCCAGTCACCCAGCGCGAAGGACGCCATTCAAGCCGGCAGCTGACGGATCCGTTGGATGAGTGATGCGAGTGCGTCATCGGGACATTGCTCGTAGCCCATGAACCAGCGCCAGAGCTTATCGTCCTCGCATTCCAGAAGCTGTAGGAAAACCCCGCGATCTTCGCCGGAAGCCTGCTCCCAATCCCGGTCGAGATAGCGACCAAGCAGCTGGTCGAGTTCGCGCATGCCGCGTCTGCAACGCCAACGCAGGCGCTTGAGCTGGGTTTCTTCGCTTTCAGCTATCGGCATGCGCTGATCGTTTCCCCGGGGGAAAACATCCCGGTTCTGTCAGGCCCGCCGCGCCAGCATCAGCTTCTTGATCTCGGCGATGGCCAGGGCCGGGTTCAGTCCCTTCGGGCAGGTCCGCGCGCAGTTCATGATGGTGTGGCAGCGGTACAGCTTGAACGGATCTTCCAGGTCGTCCAGGCGCGCGCCGGTGTCCTCGTCGCGCGAATCGACGATCCACCGGTAGGCCTGCAACAGGATCGCCGGGCCGAGGTAACGCTCGCCGTTCCACCAGTAGCTGGGGCAGGACGTGGAGCAGCACGCGCAGAGGATGCATTCGTACAGCCCGTCGAGCTGCTTGCGGTCTTCCGGCGACTGCAGGCGCTCGCGGTCCGGCGCCGCGGTCTGGGTGCGGATCCAGGGCTTGATCGATGCGTACTGGGCGTAGAAATGGGTCAGGTCCGGGACCAGGTCCTTGACCACGTCCATGTGCGGCAGCGGGTAGATCGGCACCTCGGCCTTCTTGCAGTCGCTGATCGCGCGGGTGCAGGCCAGGGTGTTGGTGCCATCGATGTTCATCGCGCACGAGCCGCAGATGCCTTCGCGGCAGGAACGGCGGAAGGTAAGCGTGGGATCGATCTCGTTCTTGATCTTGATCAGCGCGTCCAGGACCATCGGCCCGCACGCGGCCAGGTCGACCTCGTAGGTGTCGGTGCGCGGGTTCGCGTCGTCGTCCGGGCTCCAGCGGTACACCTTGAAGGTGCGCGGCTGCTTCGCGTCCTTGGCCGGGAAGTGCCTGCCCTTCTGGACCTTGGAGTTCTTCGGGAGCGAAAATTCTGCCATGTCTGTCTTCTATCCCGGGTTCAGTAAACGCGCGGCTTCGGTGGCACCACGTCCACGTCCTTGCTCAACGTGTACATGTGCACCGGGCGGAAATCGAAACTGCACTGGCCCTTCTCGTCGACGTTGACCAGGGTGTGCTTCATCCAGTTGGCGTCGTCGCGGTCCGGGAAGTCCTCGTGCGCGTGCGCGCCGCGGCTCTCGTGGCGCTGTTCGGCCGAGTTGATCGTGGCCACCGCGTTCAACAGCAGGTTATGCAGCTCGTAGGTTTCGATCAGGTCCGAGTTCCAGACCAGCGAACGATCGGAGACCTTGACGTCCTCGAACGAGGCGTAGATATCGGCCATCTTGTCGCAGCCTTCCTTCAGCGTCTTGCTGGTGCGGAAGACCGCGGCATCGGCCTGCATCGTGCGCTGCATCTTGTCGCGGATCACCGCCGTCGGCGTGTCGCCGCTGGCGTTGCGCAGCTTGTCCAGGTGCGAAAGCGCCTTGTCGCAGGCATCGGCCGGCAGTTCCTTGTGCGACGCGCCGGTCTTGATGGTTTCGGCGCAACGGTTGGCCACCGCGCGCCCGAACACCACCAGGTCGAGCAGCGAGTTCGAACCGAGGCGGTTGGCGCCATGCACGGACACGCAGGCCGCTTCGCCGATCGCATACAGGCCCGGGACCACGGCATCGGGATTGTCGCCGACCTTGCGCACCACTTCGCCGTGGTAGTTGGTCGGGATGCCACCCATGTTGTAGTGCACGGTCGGGATCACCGGGATCGGCTGCTTGGCCACGTCGACGTTGGCGAAGATGCGCGCGCTTTCGGCGATGCCCGGGAGTTTCTCGTGGATCACTTCCGGTCCCAGGTGGGTCAGGTCGAGCAGGATGTGGTCCTTGTGCTCGCCGACGCCGCGGCCTTCGCGGATTTCAATCGTCATCGAGCGCGATACCACGTCGCGCGAGGCCAGGTCCTTGTAATGCGGGGCGTAGCGTTCCATGAAACGCTCGCCGCTGCTGTTGCGCAGGATCCCGCCTTCACCACGCACGCCTTCGGTGATCAGGCAGCCGGCACCGTAGATGCCGGTGGGATGGAACTGCACGAATTCCATGTCCTGCATCGGCAGGCCTGCGCGCAGTGCGAGCCCGCCGCCATCGCCGGTGCAGGTGTGTGCCGAAGTGGCGCTGAAATACGCACGGCCGTAGCCGCCGGTGGCCAGGACCACGCCCTGGGCGCGGAACAGGTGCAGCGTGCCCTCGGCCATGTCCAGGGCCAGCACGCCCTTGCAGGCGCCTTCCTCGTCGAAGATCAGGTCCAGGGCGAAGTATTCGATCATGAAGCGCGCATCGTGCTTCAGCGACTGCTGGTACAGCGTGTGCAGCATGGCGTGGCCAGTACGATCGGCGGCGGCGCAAGTGCGCTGCGCGGAGGGACCTTCGCCGTACTTGGTGGTCATGCCGCCGAACGGGCGCTGGTAGATCTTGCCCTCTTCGGTACGGCTGAACGGCACGCCGTAGTGTTCCAGCTCGATGATCGCGGGGATGGCCTCGCGGCACATGTACTCGATCGCATCCTGGTCGCCCAGCCAGTCCGAGCCCTTGATGGTGTCGTAGAAGTGGTAGCGCCAGTCGTCCTCGCCCATGTTGCCCAACGCGGCGGAGATTCCGCCTTGCGCCGCGACCGTATGCGAACGGGTCGGGAACACCTTGGTCAGGCATACCGTCTGCAGGCCCTTGGCGGCCAGGCCGAAAGTGGCGCGCAACCCGGCGCCACCGGCGCCGACCACGACCATGTCGTACTTGTGTTCGGTGATCTTGTACGCAGAAGTCATCTGATCAATTCCCTAACGCAATGAGGACCACGGCGAAAACGCTGGCCAGCGCGCCAAGGATGCAGGTGAAACGAACCACGATCTGCGAGGCCAGTGCCAGGCCATGGC
>JBOHXX010000295.1:0-3862 GCA_050737675.1 Pseudoxanthomonas sp. | reverse complement strand
GGCCATGAACCGGACCAGGTACTTGGCCGGGAAATCGAGGAGCCCGGCGGCCGGCGACGACCACAGCGCGCTGGCCAGCGGCACCAGATGCTGGTCGCGGAACGCATCGCCGTAGCGGTGCTCGCGCAGGTAGTCGCCGAGGGTGGGGCCGGGGCTCGTTGGGTCGAGCAGCGCGGGCGCTTCCCGATAGAAGCGCGCAAGGTCGCGGAGCATGCCCCAGAAGCGCGGCGAGGCGAGATTGCGACGCTGGCAGAACAGGGTATCGAGGGTAGACGCGTTGTACTCCAGCCCGGTGCCGGCGTCCTGCACCGAGAAGCTCATGGTGGTTTCCTGCGAGGCCACGCCAAGCTCGTCGAACAATCGCGTCAGCAGGGGGTAGTGGATCGGGTTGTGGACGATGAAGCCGGTGTCGACCCGCAAGGATTGCCCGTCCACCACGACATCGTGGGTGTCCGTGTGTCCGCCGAGGCTGTCGTTGGCCTCGTAAAGCACGACGTCGTGCCGGCGCGACAGCAGCCACGCCGCCGACAGGCCGCTGATCCCGCTGCCTACCACCGCGATGCGCATGTCAGTGCCGTCCCGGGTTGACGCGCGCCTTGGCCAGCACCCAGGCCGGCACCGGCTTCAGGTCGTGGACCAGCCCGAACGCCTGCAGCGTGCGCAGGCTGTACCAGGTCAGGTCGATCTCCCACCAGCGGAAGCCCTGGCGGGCGCTCCCCGGGAAGAAATGGTGGTTGTTGTGCCATCCTTCGCCGAAGGTGATCAGCGCCAACCACAGGTTGTTGCGGCTGTCGTCGCGGGTTTCGTAGCGCCGCCGGCCCCAGCGGTGGGCCAGCGAGTTGATGGTGACCGTGGCATGGAACAACAGCACGGTCGACACGAAGAAGCCCCAGATCAGCAGTTGCGGGCCATTCGTGCGCAGGCCCGGGGCCCAGCGTTCGAGCGCCTCGCCCAGTGCGTACAACAGGACCGCCAATGCGGCCGGCACCACGGTGTCGTAGCGATCCAGCCAGCGCAGTTCAGGGTAGCGCAGCAGGTCGCCGATCCGTGCCGTGTCGGTGCGGAATCCGGCGCGGGTCAGGAACCAGACCGCGTGGCTGCGCCAGAAGCCCTTGCGCGGCGTGTGCGGATCGGCCGGCGTGTCGGCATGCACATGGTGGTGCCGATGGTGCGCCGCCCACCACAACGGCCCGCGCTGCACCGACGCCGCCCCGAGCAGGGCGAACGCGAACTGCACGGCGCGCGAGGTACGGAAGGTGCGGTGCGAGAAGTAACGGTGGTAGAAGCCGGTGATCGCGAACATGCGCGCGACGTACAGGCCCAGCGCGATCCACAGCGCGGCAGGCGACACGCCGACCCAGAGCACGCCGAAGCAGGCTAGGTGCATCGCGATGAACGGCACCGCGCGCAGCCAGTCGATGCGATCGTCGCTGGCAGGATCGGCTGGCGCGGTGGCGTCGGTATCGATCCAGCGCCGTAGCGCGGCGATGCCGCTTCCGGCCCATCGGCCACCCTGCCCTGCATCCACCTGCGCCATTCGAACCTCTCGTGTCCTCTTCCCGATACGGCTCGCCGCGACATTCGGATGCAGCGACGCGCAATCAAAACGCGCAGCGGCCACTAAGCGGCTCGCGCTGCATGCGCGCCAGCTCGTCGGTGGATGCGGTTTCCGGGCGCGGCGAAAAGGCGATGCGGACCTGCGGATAGCGGTCGCGCGCATCACGCACGTTGCCGGGGCCACTGAATACCAGCAGGCGTCGATCCTCGATGCGGTAAACCAATTGCACGTCGGGCACGGCGAAACCGAACCAGGTGGCGAGCCGCATGCGCAATGCCATCGTGCGCGGGCGCAACCCCTCGCCGGTGTCGACCCGCTGCACCCGCACCGGGAAGAACTGCTTGCGGCTCGGCACCAGGAAGCGCAGCGACACCGCATCGCCGCGCTGCAACGCATCCCAGTGGCGTCGTACCGCCTCGTCGAAACCGGCGTCGATCACGCCGTCGATCGGCAACGGCAAGGCGCGGGCGTCGCTCGCCCCGTTTCCGGCATACACCACCCTCTGGCCATCGCCACCGCGTACGCCTTCCCGGTAGCCATCGCGTCCGTCTTCCAGGCGGAAATTCGGCGCCATCGGCTGCGTCGAGGCGGTCACGCGTTTTCGCGCGAAAGGCGTGCCATCCGGGCAGAGATAAAGCACCCAACGCTCGCGCGGCGAGTCGCCCGGCAAGTAATGCGATTCGCGGTACAGCAGGTGCCCGGTCCCAAGCTGGCGTACCTCGGCACGGTCGTGCACCACACTGGAACTCGCGAACGCAGCGAAGGGCAGCGTGACCAGCAACGCCGGCATCCATGCAAGTCGTCGATGCACCACATCGCTCCTTCCGGTACCCGATGTCCCTACGGGCGGAAGGCGGCGATGGATGCAGCGGTCAGACGCCGAACAACGGCTGCAGGCGCCTCGCGAACCAACCGGGGAAGCGCAAAGGCGCGTCGAGCGCCGCGACGCAGATGCAGGCCTCGCCCATCGCGGTCACCGGTTGGTGTTCGGTATCGCCATCGAGGTCGGCGACATCGCCCGCAGCGAAATGACCGAGGGCGTCGTCGTAGGCGCCACGCAGGATCTGGGTGATCTCGCATCCCTGGTGGCCGTGGACGGGCATGCTCTTGCCGGGGCCAATGCGCAACATCAGCATCGTCGCGCCGCTGGGGCCGACGGTGCGGACGTAGTGCATGCCAGGTCCCATCCAGCGCCATTTCAGCGCGCTATAGGAAGGTCCGAAGTACGGCTGCAGCGGCTGCGGCAAGCGGTCGGGGTCATCGACTTGCGAAGGCGGGATCATCGTCGTGGCAGGGGGGCTTGCCTGGTCCAGTCGTTCCAGCATCCGCATCCGCAATTCATCGCGGCCTGCGGCCGGCACCTGGGGCGGCAACTGCTGCCCAATGAGGACACCGCCCACGTCTTCGGCAAGCACCAGCGCGCGGCGACATTCGGCGCAGGCGAGCAGGTGGGCCGCCACGATCGAGGAGACCTCGGGCGACAACGAACCGGCGGCGTGGCCCACCAACGTGGAGGGATCAAGGTGATGGCGCGGCGTCACGACTCGACTCCCAGTTCGCCCTGCAGGCGCTGGAATGCGCGCCGCAGGTGGGATTTGACTGTACCAAGCGGCATGCCAAGCTCGTCGGCGATCTCCTGGTGGCTCCTCGCCTCGAAGTAAGACATGCGGATCAAGCGTGCCTGCACGGGCGAGAGCGCCTGGATCCGTCGTTCCAGCACCGCCGTGTCGGCGTGTTCTTCTACGGTGTTCGGCTCGGGCACGACCTCGAACAAACGCAGGGTCTCCTCCTGCGCGGCCTGGTAGCGCAGGCGCCGCGCCCGGTCGATGAACAGGTTGCGTGCAATGCGGAATAACCACGTGCTGACTGCGCTTCGCCGCGGATCATAGCTGGCGGCGTTCTGCCAAAGCCGCAGCAGGCTCTCCTGCGCCAACTCCTCGGCCACTGCCGGCGGCGTTCCCAATCCGCTCAGGTATACGCAGAGGCGCGGCATGAAATGGTCGTAGATGCGCATGAAGCTGTCGCGGTCCCGCGCGGAGGCGACCGCTGACATCGCGCAGGACCAATCTGTCGCGTCCTGTACCGGTGCACCCGCCATGGACATGCGTCTTCCAGCCTTGAATTCGGTGATGTGTTGCAGGGAGTTGTGCACGGCCATCGTAGCAATACGGGGGTTTGTCCCGGCTATACGCAGTGGCGGGGCATTCGGATGCAATCCTCCGACTAAATCTCGGACGCAGAAAAGGCTTCCGGGATCTTCATCTCGGGCCAGCGGCCTGAATTTCATCGAGGTCCGCTTAGGGT
>JBOHXX010000294.1:0-3865 GCA_050737675.1 Pseudoxanthomonas sp. | reverse complement strand
GCAGGAATACCGCGGCGAACAACGCGAGTTCCGCCACTATTCTGCACGCGGCGCCGGCCTGCGGGTGAACTTCGACGACGGCACCATCGCCCCGACCGCCGCGCTCGGTTCGTTGCCGTTCGCGCCCGAGATCGTGATCCCGGCGGCGGTGGAGATGCACGATCGCTACGGCGAATACCTGTATTCCAGCTACGGCTTCCTGGATTCCTTCAACCGCAGCTTCGACTACGACATCCCGCTGAAGACCGGGCGCCTGGTGCCTGGCGAGGGCTGGGTGGCCAGCGATTACATCGGCATCGACCAGGGCCCGATCCTGACCATGATCGCCAACTACCGCAACGAGTTCGTGTGGAACGTGATGAAGAAGAACCAGCACATCCGCACGGGCCTGGAGCGCGCCGGTTTCAAGGGAGGCTGGCTGACGCCGAAGGACGAGCCAGTACCCGTGGTGCCGCCCGCCGATCCCAAGGCCGCGGCCGCACGTGAACTGGGCGGCGCGGAATCGCGCGCCAGCAATCCCGACAACGAGCAACCGGTGCCGCCGCGACCGCAGCAACCGAAGTAAGCTGCGGTGATGATTGGCGCGGCAGACAGACAACGAGATCGTCATCCCCGCGAAGGCGGGGACCCAGTGTCTTCGCGCATTGGAATGTTGCTCATATCCGGGCAAAGACACTGGATTCCCGCCTTCGCGGGGATGACGAAAATTTGTGCAACGGGCTTGTGCTTGTTCCTGCTTCTTTTCCTGGTTGCCTGCAGCCGCAAGGCCGACGACCGTGAAGTCGTTACTTTCTGGGCCATGGGTTACGAGGCTGAGGTCGTCGCCCAACTGATTCCCGAATTCGAACGCCGCAATCCCGGCATCCGGGTCGACTTGCAGCAACTGCCGTGGCTATCGGCGCACGAGAAGTTATTGACCGCGTTCGCCGGCGAATCCTTGCCGGACGTATCGCCCATCGGCAATACCTGGATTCCCGAGTTCGTGGCGCTGGGCGCGCTGGATCCGCTGGATGACGAAATCGCCGCGACTCCGGGTTTCGACGTGCCCGATTATTTTCCGGGCGTGTGGGACAGCGGCGTGGTCGATGGCAAGGTCCATGCGGTGCCGTGGTACGTGGAAACCCGCCTGCCGTTCTATCGCACCGACCTGCTGGCCAAGGCTGGCGTGACCAGGCAGCCACGGAGCTGGGACGAATGGCTGGCGGCGATGACCGCGGTGAAGCGGGAAGTGGGTCCGGACCGCTACGCTATCCTGTTGCCGTTGAACGAATTCGAACCGCTGTTGAGCCTGGCGATCCAGCAACCCGAACCGCTGCTGCGCGATGGCGGACGCTACGGCAATTTCCGCAGCGCAAGCTTCAAGCGCGCGCTGGGTTTCTACAAGGAAATGTTCGACCGCAAGCTGGCGCCGGTGGTCACCAACAACCAGATATCCAATGTCTGGGACGAATTCGGCAAGGGCTTCTATTCCTACTACATCTCCGGCCCCTGGAACATCGCCAAATTCAAGGAGCGCCTGCCGCCCGCGCAGCAGGGCGACTGGATGACGATGCCGTTGCCGGGCCCCGACGGTCCGGGTGCATCGCTGGCCAATGGCACCAGTTTCGTCGTGTTCGGCCAATCGCGGCACAAGGCAGCGGCGTGGAAACTGATCGCCTACCTGTCCACGCCGCAGATCCAGGCGCAATTCCATGCGCTCACCGGCGACCTGCCGCCGCGACGTTCACCCTGGAAAACACCGGCGCTTGCGAACGATCCGTATGCCAAGGCGTTCCGTGAGCAACTCGAACGCGCGGTGCCCACGCCCAAGGTGCCGGAATGGGAACGCATCGCCCAGGAGATGCGGGTGATTGGCGAGGAAGTGGCCAACGGGCGCATGGACGTGGACCAGGCGACCGCGGAACTGGACCGGCGCGCCGACCGGTTCCTGGAGAAGCGGCGCTGGATGCTGGACCAGGCGGCGGAGGCGGGCGCGCCATGAAACCTTCGATCGCAGGCTGGATGTTCGCCGCCCCGGCGCTGACCGTGATCGGCCTGTTCTTCGGCTTGCCGGTGCTCGCGGCGCTGGCCTTGAGCCTGACCGATTTCGACATCTACGCACTGGCCGACCTGCACAACCTGCGTTTCGTCGGCATCGACAATTACGTGGGCCTGCTGCAGAACCCGCTGTTCTGGAAAACCCTGGGCAACACGCTGTATTTCGTCATCGTCGGCGTGCCGTTGTCGGTGGCCCTGTCGCTGGGCGCGGCCCTGCTGCTGCATTCGAAGCTCGGCCGGTTGAAGCCGTTCTTCCGCACCGCGTTCTTCGCCCCGGTGGTGACCACGGTGGTGGCGGTGGCGGTGATCTGGCGCTATCTGTTCCATACCAAATATGGCCTGGTCAACTGGGGCCTGTCTTCGCTCGGCATCGATGCCATCGACTGGCTGGGCGACCCGCACTGGGCCATGCCGACGATCATCCTGTTCGCGGTGTGGAAGAACTTCGGCTACAACATGATCATCTTCCTCGCCGGCCTGCAGAGCATTCCGGAAGATCTGTACGAAGCCGCGCGCATCGATGGCGCCGGTACCTGGAAGCAGTTCCGCCACGTGACCCTGCCGATGCTCGGGCCGGTATTGCTGCTGGTCAGCATCCTGACCATGGCCGGCTACTTCCAGTTGTTCGCCGAGCCTTACGTGATGACCCAGGGCGGGCCACTGGAAAGCACCAAGAGCGTGCTCTACCTGATGTACGAGGAAGGCTTCAAGTGGTGGAACCTGGGTAACGCCTCGGCCGTGGCCTTCCTGTTGTTCGTGCTGATGGTGGCGACGACCAGCGGCCTGCTGTGGTTCGCGCGCAGGAAGGGGGTGGAATGAAGCGTCGCCTGCTGCCTTCGCTGGTCATCAATGGCCTCCTGCTCGTGCTAGCGGTCGTCAGCCTGGCACCGCTGTTGTGGATGTTGTCGGTGTCGTTCATGCAGACCGGCGAGGCGGCGCATTTCCCGCCGCCGCTGTTGCCGTTGCACATGACCCTGGACAACTATCGTGAACTGTTCGTGCGCGCGGGCATGGGTCGCTTCCTGTTCAACAGTTTCCTGATCTCCAGCTGCGTGATGCTGCTGTCGGTGCTGTTCAACACGCTGGCCGGCTACGCCTTCGCCAAGCTGCGCTTCAAGGGTCGCGACCGCACCTTCCGCACGCTGCTGGCCGCGCTGGTGATCCCGGCGCAGGTGGCGATGATGCCGTTGTTCCTGCTGCTGAAGCAGATCGGACTGGTGAACACCTACATGGGTGCGATCGTGCCTGGCATGGCCGCGATCTTCGGCATCTTCCTGGTGCGCCAGTACGCGCGATCGATCCCGGATGAATTGCTGGAGGCCGCACGCATCGACGGGGCCGGCGAGTGGCGGATCTTCTTCCAGATCGTGCTGCCGGCGCTCAAGCCCATCCTGGTGACCTTGGCTATCTTCAGTTTCCTCGGCGCGTGGAACGATTTCATGTGGCCGTTGATCGTGCTCAGCGACGAGAGCCTGCAGACCTTGCCAGTGGCGCTGGCGTCGCTGTCGCGCGAGCACGTGACGGACTACGAGCTGATGATGGCCGGTTCGGTAGTGACCGTCGTGCCCGTGCTGCTGTTGTTCCTGGTATTGCAGCGGTACTACCTGCAGGGGTTGTTGCTGGGGAGTGTGAAAGGGTGATTCCGACCGCGAACGAATCGTTGATCAATATGAATTCGTCATTCCCGCGAAGGCGGGAATCGCTCTGCTTTTTTGATCGTCGTGCAACCCATGATCATCGCCGATCGGGTAACCCGCAAAGAGCGATTCCCGCCTTCGCGGGAATGACGAGTTTATTTTTTGCAGGCGCTCTTATTGGACTCGTCTCC
>JBOHXX010000293.1:0-3885 GCA_050737675.1 Pseudoxanthomonas sp. | reverse complement strand
ATGCAAGACAGATGGGGCGCCCCGCGGACTGTTTCAAGGGCACAAAAAAAGAGCGCGCATGACAGGGGCATGCGCGCTCTTATGGAGATGGTGTCGTATCCCTGCCTGGCGTTAATTCACCCGAGCCTCTCCCCCCGCCGACTCCTTGTCGAAGCCGGCCTCCTGCCAGCGGACGTAGAGATAGCACTGCAGGAAGGTATTGACGAGGCAAAAACCCTTGGAAAATAGTGACTTTCAGTCACCTGCAAGGAATTTTTCCAGCGCCTGCGAGTAACCATGGCGAGATGGCTACCAGAAGCATACATATGACGCCTATTTTTGCTCACCTAGTTACTATTGGTAACATAAAGCTATCCCTTGGCCCCACAGCTTGAGTAAGGTGCGGTTGCGAAGCAGCCAAGCCCGGGAGCGGCGATGACACAACAGGAAAGGATTCGACTGGCCCGGCGTGCCGCAGGCATGTCCCAGAACCAGTTGGCGCAGGCGGTAGGCGTGCAACGCAGTGCGGTCAGTCACTGGGAGGCCCCGCTGGGCAAGAATCCCAGCGTTTCCCACCTGCGGGAAATCGCGCTGGTGGCCGGCACCCAGTTCGAATGGCTGGCCACCGGTCGTGGCGAAATGCCGCTGTCCAAGGACATGCAGCTGGATTCGATCGCCACCGCCGAGGCATTGCTGGTCGAGGATCCTCTGGAGTTCCGCCTGGTGGAAGCCTTCAGGGCCGCGCCACTGCGTACCCGGCTATCGCTGCTGGAAGTGATGGAGGAACTCGCCGCGCAGCGGCTGGGTCGTGCCAATGGCCGCCGCAACCTGGTTTCCAAGCCGGGAGTCGTCGTCAGCGGTTAACCTTGTGAACTGCACGGCGTGCCGACGGTCGAAGCCCGACCGGCACCCACGGTCTCCGCCCGGACCCGGACCGCCCCGTGCAGATCCCAGAGGAAAGCAACCCGATGACCTTGCTGCAACGCCTGTTGGCCCTGTTCGTGCTTGCGCTGGTCGCGCATCCCGCCAAGGCGATCAGTGAAGAAGACCTGCTGCCGGTCGACCAGGCCTTCGTGCTCACTGCCAATGCGCCCACGCGCGACCGCATCGAAGTGCTGTGGAAGGTCACCGACGGCTACTACCTGTACCGCCATCGGATCGACGTGCAGGCGGAGGATCCGGGTTTCCAGGCCGGCAAGCTGCAACTACCCAAGGGCAAGGCCCACCACGATGAATTCTTCGGCGACGTGGAGACCTACCACGAAGACCTGACCGGGATGTTCACCGGGAAAGCGACCGCCGATGCCGACAGCGTCACCTTGAAAGTGAAGTACCAGGGCTGCGCCGACGCAGGCATCTGCTACCCGCCGCAGACCCGCAAACTGGTGGTGAAATTGCCTGCGGCCGGGGCTGCGACCGGCTTTCCACTCGGCCCCACCAATACCGGCGGCCTGCCATTGTTCGGCCAGCAGGCCTCGGCCAACGGTGCGATCGAGGCCTTGCCGTTGCCGCAGGAACAGGCCTTCGCCTTCGAAGCCATCGCCTACGACGGCAATCAGCTGTTACTGCGCCTGACTCCGGCACCGGGCTATTACCTGTATCGCGACCGCACCGCGATGAAACTCGAGGGTGCGAAAGGCATAAGCCTGGATCGCCCGCGCTGGCCCAAGGGCAGCGCCCATCGCGATGAACACTTCGGCGACGTCGTGGTTTATTTCAGCCAGGCCGAAGTACCAGTGCCACTGATCCGCAGCCACGGCGAGGCCGCCGAAGCTACTCTCAAGGTGACCTTCCAAGGCTGCCAGAAGGATGGCATCTGCTATCCGCCGATGACCCGTGCGGTGAAGCTGGCGATTCCGAAAGGCAACATCGCCGCAGCCGCGACTGCAGGCGAAGCACCGGTATCCGAACTGTTTGCGCCCCTGCCTACGGCGGGAGCCAATGCGACTTCACCTGCAATCGATACCGGCATCGTCGCGGAGCCGGCGGCCGGCGAAGCGCCACCCGAACAGGTTGCCCGCAGCACCCCGCCCACCGATGTGCTGCGCAAGGCCAATGGGGCCACTGCACCGAGCGGCGTGTTCGCCGCGCTGCTGCTGGCCCTGGCCGGCGGACTGATCCTCAACCTGATGCCGTGCGTGTTGCCGGTGCTGTCGTTGAAGGCCTTGTCGCTGGCCGACAGCGGGCGCGGTGGCGGGCATGCGCGCCGCAGCGCGCTCTGGTACACGGCCGGCGTGCTACTGAGTTTCGTTGCCCTGGGCGCGCTTGCGATCGGCTTGCGTGCAGCCGGCCAGGCCCTGGGCTGGGGCTTCCAGTTGCAGCAGCCGCTGGTGATCGGGGCGCTGGTCTACCTGATGTTCGCGGTCGGGCTCAGCCTGTCCGGAGTGTTCGCCCTCGGTCACCGTTTTGCCGGAGCCGGCCACGAACTGACCGGACGCAGCGGTCCGGCCGGCGACTTCTTCACCGGCGTGCTGGCGGTGGTGATCGCCAGTCCCTGCACGGCGCCGTTCATGGGCGCGGCGATGGCTTTCGCGTTCACCGCGTCCACGCCGGTGGCCTTGCTGCTGTTCGCGTTCCTTGGCCTGGGCCTGGCCCTGCCGTTCCTGTTGATCGGCTTCGTCCCGGGACTGGCGCAACGCCTGCCGAAACCCGGCGCGTGGATGGAAACGCTGAAGCATTTCCTCGCCTTCCCCATGTACCTGACCGCGGTCTGGCTGCTGTGGGTGCTGGGCAAGCAGCGCGGCGTGGATGCGATCGCGCTGGCCCTGGTCGGGCTGGTGCTGCTCGCGCTCGGGCTGTGGTGGTACCAGCGCCTGCGCCTGCAGGCCGCATCGCTGCGGCGTGCGCTGGCGGTGGCGTTGCTGCTCGCCTCGCTGGCGCCGTTGGCGCTGGTGCACCGCCTGCAGCGTGAAACGACCAGCCCGGCGGCGACAGCCGATGTCGTGCCGTATTCGGCGGCGAAGCTCGCGGCCTTGCGCAGCGAAGGCCGGGTGGTTTTCGTCGACATGACCGCCGACTGGTGCGTGACCTGCAAGGCCAACGAGAAGGCGGTGCTGGGACGCGAACCTTTCCGCGCGGCGATGCGCCAGGCCGATGCGGTGTTCATGCAGGGCGACTGGACCAATGTCGACCCGGCGATCAGCGAATTCCTGGAGGTCCACAAGGCCGTTGGCGTGCCGCTGTACGTGGTCTTCCCCAGCGATGGCGGCGAAGGCGAAGTGCTCCCCACCGTATTGACCCAGAGCACGGTGGCCGAGGCATTGGCCCGCGCCAGGCGATGAAGCTGCGCAGCCTCCATATATTGATCGCGGCATTGGTGGCGGGAGCGCTCGGCGTGCTGGCCAGCTTGTGGTTCGGCGGCAGTCCGTTGTTGCACACCGATGCTGGCCAGCGAGCATTGCACGCGGCGATGGATGCCACCGCACCGGAACCGCCGCCCGGGGTGAAGCCGGCCCAACCGGGCGAACCGATGCCGCTGCTCAAGCTCGCGGACCTGCAGGGACAGATGCAGTCGCTACCCGGCGCCTACGCGGGCCGACCCCTGCTGATCAATGTCTGGGCCAGCTGGTGCGGGCCGTGCATCGAGGAGATGCCGGAGCTTGATCGTTTCGCCCAGTCCCAGGGCAAGCAGGGCGTGCAGGTCCTCGGTCTGGCGCTGGATACACCGGAGAACATCCATGAATTCCTCGGCCGGGTGCCGGTGCGTTATCCCATCCTGCTGGACATGCCCGGTCCCGCCGACGCCAGCGTCTGGCTGGGCAACCGCAAGGGCGTGTTGCCGTATTCAGTGCTGGTTGGCGCTGATGGCAAGATCCTCAGGCAAAAGATCGGGCCGTTTGAATCCGGTGAGATCAACGGCTGGGCGAAGGTGCCTTGACCCCGCGTCACAGTTCCTGTTTTCAAATG
>JBOHXX010000292.1:0-3892 GCA_050737675.1 Pseudoxanthomonas sp. | reverse complement strand
CATCAACAGCTGGAGCGTCACCTTCTGATCGGAACATCGATCAGTTGACGAAAATAAAGAACCCCGGCTCAGGCCGGGGTTCTTTTTTGTAGGAGCGCCCCTTGGGCGCGATGCTGTTGCTTGGTGCATTGGAAGAGCATCGCCCAAGGGGCGCTCCTACAAGGTTGCCGGATTCAGCCAGCTGCTTCGAACCGGTTCGCTTCCACGTTCTTGCGCACCCTGGCGGGATCCCAGATGCGTCCGTTCATGGCGATGTACACGCCGGGCGGAAGCGACTGCACCGCGCCGATCGCGCAGCCGATGTTGAACTCGGCATCCGAGCCGCGGAAGCGCGCCGGGCTCAGTGCGCCGGTCATCACGATGGTCTTGTCCTCGATCGACTTCAACACCGCGCCGGTCTGCACCATGCTGTCGGTACCGTGGGTGACCAGTACGTGGCGGGCCGACTGCGCGGCGATGGTGGCGCGGATCAGCTCGCGGTCGGCGTCGGTGATGTGCAGCGAGTCCTTGCGCAGGATCGGTATGACGGTGAAGCGGAAGGTCACGCCCAGTTCGCGCAGGATCATGCCGATCTGCGGATCGCCGATCTGGTAGTCGGACTTGTCGTCGAAGTAGATCTTGTCGATGGTGCCACCGGTGGTGACGATCAGCAGTTCTTCCATCACGCGCTTGCTCCTGCAATTTCAATGTCGTGGCCAAGGCTTGATTATCCGCGCTCGGCCAGGTGGATACCTAGGTTTTCTTCCTGCCGAAGCGCGCACTCACGCCTGGCCAGCTCGAGGCCATCACGATCGCGATCGCCAATACGATTTCCACCCAGCCGTAACCGCGTTCCGCCGGCCGGCCATACGCGACCACGACCCCGTGGCAGAACCAGAACAGTCCGAACACGCCGGCCCAGAACGCGGCCGTGGCGCTGCCGCGCAGCGCGCCGACCAGCATCAGCAGCGGTGGCAGGACGAAGACCAGCATCGCGGCCAGTCGATGCTTGTCGTCGTGGAACCACAACGAGAACAGCACCGACAGGGCGAACAAGGCCACCGCCAGCGTGATGCGCGGCTTCTTCATGCGCCCGCTCCCAGCCGACGTGCGACTTCGGCCACGCGCCTGCCCAGGACTCGCGCAAGCACGCTTTCCTCATCGCTCAATTGCGGATCGTCCTGGCCGCCGGCGACATGGCTGGCGCCGTAGGGCGTGCCGCCGCTGCGGGTCGTGCTCAGGGCCGGTTCGGTGAAGGGAATGCCGACGATCACGCAGCCGTGGTGCAACAACGGCAGTTGCATCGATAGCAGCGTCGACTCCTGTCCGCCGTGCTGGGTGGCGGTGGAAGTGAACACGCCCGCGGGCTTGTCCACCAGGGTGCCGCTGGCCCATTCCGCGCCCAGGCCATCGATGAAATGCTTCAACGGCGCGGCCATGTTGCCGAAGCGGGTCGGGCTGCCCAGCACGATGCCTGCGCATTCCTGCAGATCGCGCCACTGCACGTACGGTGCGCCTTCCTCCGGTTCCGGCGGTGTGGCCTGCTGGGTCACCACCGCTACCGGCGGTACGCTACGCAAGCGTGCGCTCATGCCTTCGACTTCGCCCACGCCGCGCGCGACCTGCCGCGCCAGGCGGGCCACGGAGCCACCGCGGCTGTAATAGAGCACCAGGATTTCAGGCATGTTTCCGACCGTTCGCTGCAATGGCGCCTAGTATCGGCGATGTCGCCCGCTTCGCGCATCGGGTAACCTTCGGCCAATGGAACCGCTGGACACCGTCAATCGCTGGACCGACCGCATGCGCGACCGCGCGCGTGCAGGCACCTTCGCCCGCTTCCTGGCCAAGCGCTTCCTGGACGATCGCCTGTTCCAGTCGGCGGCGGCACTGGCCTACACCACGTTGTTCGCGCTGGTGCCGCTGGCGATGGTGGTGTTCGGGGTGCTGTCCGCGTTCCCTGTGTTCGACGAGTGGAGCAAGCAACTCAGCGATTACATCTTCTCCAATTTCGTGCCCAGCGCCGCGAGTTCGGTGCAGGACAAACTGATCGAATTTTCCGAAAACGCCAGGAAGTTGACCGTGGCGGGCGTGATCGCGCTGGTGATCTCGCTGCTGATCACCTTGAACAGCGTCGAGACCACCTTCAATCGGATCTGGCGGGTGGCCTCGTCGCGTCCGAAATTCAGCCGCTTCCTCGTCTACTGGACGGTACTGACCCTCGGTGCAATGGTCGCGGCTGCCTCGCTGGCGATTTCGGCCAGGTTTTATGCCTTGCCGATCTTCGCCACGACCCAGGGCAAGATCCTGGAAACCCTGTTGCTGACCCTGGCACCGGTGCTGATCGAGGTCGCGGCCATCACCGCCATCTACCGGGTGGTGCCGCACCGTACGATCAAGCTGCGCTATGCGGTGGCGGGCGCACTGCTGGCGACGCTGCTGCTGGAGCTGATCAAGTGGGGCCTGGGCCTGTACCTGGGCAGTTTCAATTCCTACACGACGATCTATGGAACGGTCGCGGTGGCGCCGATCCTGTTGCTGTGGATCTACCTGGGCTGGGTGGCGATCCTGCTCGGCGCTTCGCTGGCGTCGTCGATGGCCGCGTTCCGCTACCAGCCGGTGTCGATGCGCTTGCCGATGGGTTACGAAATCTATGGCCTGCTGCGCCTGCTCGGACGCTTCAACAGCGCACGCGCCGAAGGCCGCGGTTTGCACAGCGACCAGATCCTGCAGATGGAACCGATGCTGACCGATTCGCTGGTCCAGCAGATCCTCGGTCAGTTGGCTGGCATCAACTTGCTGCGCCGCGACGAAGAGGGCGAATGGCTGCTGGCGCGCGACCTGGACGACATGACCGTGGCCGAATTGTACGAAGCCTGCCAGTTGCGCATCCCGGTGGCCGAGGCGCATCTGCCCTGCCAGGACGACGCGCTGGGCATCGCCGCCCGCGATGCGCTGGATCAATTACGGGTCCCGCTGCGCGACGTGCTCAAGCGCAAGGTCAGCGACATCTACGCGCATCAACAAGAGGGTGGGGCATGAAATCCCGGGTTCTTTTCTGTGGCCTGGCGTTGCTGGCGCTGGTCGCCTGCAAGCGCGAAGCGGTCGCCAACCAGGCCGCTGCGACGCCACCGGTGCTCGCGGAACCCGCGGCGGCAGCTACTTCCAGCCCGACCACCGCGGAAATCCCGGTGTTGAAGGTCGTTACCGTGGAAGGCAAGCCATACGAATTGGCCGCGCATCGCGGCAAGTGGGTAGTGGTGAATTTCTGGGCCACCTGGTGCGCGCCCTGCATCAAGGAAATGCCGGAACTGTCCGCGCTGGACCAGGCGCGCGACGATATCGAAGTCATCGGCCTGGCCTACGAGGAAATCGAACCGCAGGCGATGCGCGATTTCCTCAAGCAGCGCCCGGTCGTCTATCCGATCGCGATCCTCGACGTCTATTCGCCGCCCGAGGATTTCGCCACGCCGCGCGGCTTGCCGATGACCTTCCTGATCGCGCCCGATGGCAAGGTGGCCAAGCAGTTCATCGGCCCGATCACGGCGCATGAGATCGATGCGGCCATCGCGGCGGCGGGCGCGCCGAAAGCGAAAGCCTGATGCCTGCGGCGCGCTTCCTGGTCAGCGGCAAGGTGCAGGGCGTGTTCTTCCGCGCCTCGACCCGGGAGCAGGCGCTGAAACTGGGGCTGTCCGGGCATGCCATCAACCTGGACGACGGTCGCGTGGAAGTGGTTGTGGAAGGTGTTGGCGAAGCGGTGGAAGCATTGGCTTCGTGGTTGCGGCACGGGCCGCCGATGGCGCGGGTCGACAGGGTGGAGCGCAGCGATGGCGCGGAGTGTCGCGTTTCGGGATTCAGGATCGGGTGATCGCCCAGAGCCATGCAGTCGAGAACAAAAAACGGCGGCCCTCGGGCC
>JBOHXX010000291.1:0-3946 GCA_050737675.1 Pseudoxanthomonas sp. | reverse complement strand
CGGCATCACCGTGCGCTCGCGCTCGGTCGTCGGCAATTTCCTCGGCGGCCTGCAGACCCTGTTCGGCGGCAACATCACCATCTACACCGAACTGTGCGAGCAGGCACGCATGGAAACCTATCGCGACATGCTGGCCCACGCGCGCCTGCTGGGCGCCAACGCCATCATCGGCATGCGTTACGACGCCACCGAACTGATGGCCGGGCTGACCGAAGTCCTTTGCTATGGCACGGCGGTGGTGGTGGAGCGTGAAGGTGGTTGAGAGGTGTTGACGCCGGGCATGCGGCGGGCTTGAACCCGCCCTATGGGCGCTATTTTTTCAACTCGACCACTGGCGCGAAGCCGCCATAGATCATGCGCTTGCCGTCGAACGGCGCTGGTGGATTGTCCGGATTGGAAGGATCCATGCGCGGGTCCTCCATCATCTTCTTCATGCCGGCGTCGCGGGTGGCCTTGTCGGGCCATTCGACCCACGAGAACGCCACTGTTTCCTCGCTGGTGGCCTGCACCGCACGCTTGAAATCGGTGACCTTGCCGTCGGGAACCTCGTCGCCCCAGCACTCGATGACGCGGGTGGCGCCCAATTCGAGGAACATCGAGTCGAAGTGGCGGGCATGGTCGATGAATTTCTGCTTGTTGGCGGTGGGGACCGCGATCACGAAACCGTCGATGTAGGACATGGGGATCTCCTTGGTTTTGTAGGTGAAAGGCGCCGCGTGGGTGACACCTTCCCTCAAGCGACGATCAGGCAAGGCGAAAATCGACAGGACATAGGGCGGGTCCCGGCGCGCCGCGTGCAGTGCCGCATCGAGATTCGCTGGTTTCCGCAGGTTGGGCATCATGCGGCGGGCTTGAGCCCGGCCCATGGCATCCGCTGCCGGGTTCACTCCGGAATGTCCGCTTCCACCAGCAAGGCCAGCAAGGTCAACGACTCCTGCCAGCCCAGGTAGCACTGCTCGACCGGGATCACGTCGGGGATGCCTTCCTGGGCCACGTTGAGCTCGGTGCCGCAGGACACTTGGATCAGGGTGATCGTGGTACGCATTTCACCGGGAAGGTTGGAATCGTCGAAGCTGTCGGTGTGGCAGATGCGTTCGTTGGGGACGAGTTCGAGATAAGTGCCGCCGAAGGCATGGCTGTGGCCGGTGGAGAAATTGGTGAACGACATCCGGTAGGTCCCGCCGACGGTGGCGTCCAGGTGGTGGACCTTTCCGGTAAAGCCATGCGGCGGAAGCCACTTGGCCATGGCATCCGCATCGAGGAAGGCGCGATACAGGCGTTCGGGGGTGGAGCGGATGACACGATGAAGACGGACAGTGCCGGACATGGGTGTTCTCGCTGGCCGAGGAAATCCCTCTGACTATACGACGCACGGGCATGCCTGCAATCGACATCGGACGGCGTGTAAAAATGTGCGACTCCGCACGGATCCGGCCACGCGGACCGGCGCAAAAGTCCGCAAGCGCACCAAGGAGTGTCAAGCTGTGCCGGTAACATCATGGCAAGGACGCCGCACGACAGGCGTCCACGGCGCCAGAACACTGGGGAGTGTGATGGGGAATACCGACAGGAATACCGGTCGCCGGCCGGATGGCTGGCTGCTGCGCGTCGCTGCGTTGGCGATTGCGTTGGCGGGCATCGCACCTTCCAGTGCCCGCAGCATCAGCGACGACACCGACCGGATCAGCGGCGAGCGCACGATTGCCTACATTGCCGATGGCAGCAGGGACCTGGCCAGGCCGGTATTCACCTTCAATGCGAGTTTCGCCGGCCGGGAATTCACGTCGGTGGTCAACCTGGCTTTTGTTTCTGGCGGCGATGGAGCAAGCCCCGCGGGGCCGCGGTTCGCTGCATGCCATGACATCGAATGGTTCGTGGACGGAGCGCCGCTTGCGGCAGGGCGCGCTTCCCATCGTGACCGCGTCATCGATGGAGAGACCATCGAAATGATCGACCAGGACGTCACCTCCTCCTGGGTCACGGCCATCGGCAGGGCCCGGACCGTGCGTTACCGGGTTTGCCGGGATGAATTCGCGCTCAGCCCAAACGATATCGATGCGTTCTCGGTGATCGCGGCCAAGCTGACCAGCCCGGTGATTTCTCCCGCCACGCCACGGACATCCGCCCCGTCCGCCACAAGTGAAGTCGAGTACAAGGGCATGAACTGGCGGCCCAAGGGCCAGGGAACGATGTTCCCTTCAAGGAATTAGATTCGGCATCACGCCATTGATCGCGGGCGCACGCCGATAGCGGTGCCGGTGCGGTGCTCCAGGTTCATGACTACCATGACCCGTGAAGTTGCCATGGCCCACCCGGGCCTCGAGGAGCGCGCCGATGAAATGCCCGAGAACGCTTGCCGCATCGATCCTGCTGTTCGCGTTGCAGGCGCCCGCCTGTCTTGCCGGGCAGGGCGACAGCGTCGTTGCCACCAGCCCGTTGCCACAGACCACGAGTGACAAAAACTGGAGCTTCGAAACCACGCCGGCCTGGCAGGACGAATTCGACTACACGGGGATCCCCGATCCGGCCAGGTGGAGTTTCCAGCAAGGCGGCGATGGCTGGGGCAACCACGAGCTGCAGTACTACACCCGCAGCCTGAAGAATGCGCGGGTAGGCGAGGGCGTGCTGAACATCACCGCGCGCAAGCAGAAGATCGAGGGAAGCGACTACAGCTCCGCGCGGCTGAGATCGAAGGGCAAGGGCGATTTCCTGTATGGCCGCTTCGAAATCCGCGCCAAGCTGCCTGCCGGCAGGGGTACCTGGCCGGCGATCTGGATGCTGCCCACCGACCAGGTTTACGGCGGCTGGCCGAAGTCCGGCGAGATCGACATCATGGAGCACGTGGGCTACGACCCGGGTCGCATCCACGTCACCATGCATACCGAGGCGTACAACCACACCATCGGTACCCAGAAGACCGCCATCCATGACGTCGACGACGCGATGGCGCAATTCCATCGCTATCGCGTGGACTGGACGCCCGCCACGATCCGCGGCTACATCGACGACGTGCAGGTCTACGAATTCGTCAACGAAGGCACCGGTCCGGCGGCGTGGCCCTTCGACCAGCGTTTCCACTTCCTGCTGAACATCGCCGTCGGCGGCGACTGGGGCGGGAAGGAGGGCGTGGACAAGAGCATCTTCCCCGCGACGATGCAGATCGATTACGTGCGCGTGTACAGGATGGTCGAGGCTCCGTAGTCCGGGTCCGTCGGCTGTTGCCTTGCACTACCATGCGTCATCAAAACCTGTCTGACGGCCGCCATGCAGCTCTCCAGCCTGTACCTCTATCCGATCAAGTCCACCGCCCCGCTTGAAGTGGAGACGGCGCGGGTCGAGCCGCGCGGCCTGCGCAACGACCGGCGCTGGATGGTGGTGGATGCCGCAGGACGCTTCATCACCGGCAGGGAGCTGCCACGGTTGACCCTGGTGCGCGCACAGCCCATTCCTGATGGACTCTCGCTGGATGCACCTGGCATGCCATCGCTATCCGTGCCGTTTCCGCAAACCGAAGCGACCGTGTCGGTAAACGTGTGGAAGAGCGAGGTCGGCGCGAAGCCCTCGGACGCAGGCGATGCCTGGCTGAGCGACTTCCTGCAACAGCCCGTGCAGCTGGTGCACATGGATGCCAGTGTCAGCCGGCCGATGACCGACGTTCACTCGCAAGCCGGCGATGAGGTGAGTTTCGCCGACGCGTTCCCGATGTTGCTGATCACGCGCGCCGCGCTGGATGGATTGAATGCGCGACTGGCCAAGCCGGTGTCGATGCTCCAGTTCCGCCCCAACCTGGTGGTGGACGGTGCGCCTGCGCATGCCGAGGATGGCTGGAAGCGTATCCGCATCGGCGAGGTCGAATTCGACGTGGCCAAACCTTGCACCCGCTGCGTCTTCACCACCGTCGATCCGCTGCGCGGTGAACGCGATCCCGAGGGCGAACCCCTGCGCA
>JBOHXX010000290.1:0-3956 GCA_050737675.1 Pseudoxanthomonas sp. | reverse complement strand
AGCAGGCTCGGACCTACAAAGACACGCCTCTCCGTGGGCGGATGCTTGTTCCTGAGGGTTCCGACCCTATCTAGTAGAATCAGACCCGCAACGGCCCTGCGCCCGCGCTCATCATCAACGTGGAGTAGGCATGGCCTGGAACATCCCCGGTAAGGGCAACCCCGATAACGGCTCGAACGGCGACAAGCCCCGGCCCAACCCCTGGAAGCCCAGGGGCAACGGCGGCGGCAACGACCTCAACAGCTTGCTCGAGCGCCTGCGCGGCCTGTTCGACGGCGGTGGCGGCGGTGGCGGCAACCCGTTGCGCTGGATCGCCCTGGCCTTCGTCCTGCTGATCGTGTTCACCAGCTTCACCCTGATCGGCGAACAGCAGCGCGGCGTGGTCCTGCGCTTCGGCCAGTTCGCCCGGATCATGCAGCCAGGCCCCAACTTCAAGTGGCCGTGGCCGGTCGAAAGCGTCACCAAGGTCAACGCCACCGAGATCAAGACCTTCAGCAGCACCGTGCCGGTGCTGACCAAGGACGAGAACATCGTCACCGTCTCGCTCAACGTGCAGTACCGCATCAGCGATCCGCGCCTGTACCTGTACGGCTCGCGCGGCGCCGATGAAGTGCTGCAGCAGGCCGCCCAGAGCGCCGTGCGCGAACAGGTCGGCGGCGCCGACCTGGACACCGTGCTCGGCGTGCGCGGCCCGCTCGGCAGCCAGGCCAAGGAACGCCTGCAGAAATCGCTCGACGCCTACCGCACCGGCCTGGTCGTGACCGAGCTCAACCTGCCCAACGCGCGTCCGCCGCAGGAAGTCCAGCCGGCCTTCGACGAGGTCAACAGCGCCCAGCAGGTCCGCGAGAGCCTGGTCAACCAGGCCCAGGCCTATGCCGCCAAGGTCGTGCCCGAGGCCCGCGGTGAAGCCGCCCGCCTGCGCACCACCGCCGACGGCTACAAGACCGCCAGCGTGGCCCGCGCTACCGGCGACGCGACCCGCTTCAGCCTGCTGCAGGAACAGTACAAGGCCGCCCCGGAAGTCACCCGCAAGCGCCTGTGGCTGGAAACCGTGCAGGGCGTGTTGGCCCAGAACCGCAAGGTGGTCGGCGGCGACGGACGCCAGCTGATCTACGTGCCGATGCCCGCCCAGGGCGCCGCCGCGAGCGCCGCCGCCCCTGCGGTGCTGCCTTCCGACGTGCTGATGCCGGCGGTGCAGAGCGCCGCGCCGGCCGCGAACGAACGCCCCGACCGACCCAACGGCCGCCCGGAGGTCGAACGATGAAAACTTCCCTCTACGCCGCCATCGTCGCGGTCGTGCTGCTCGGCCTGCTCGGCTCGGTCTACGTGGTCCGCGAGGACCAGACCGCGCTGGTCCTCAACCTGGGTCGGGTGGCCCGCGCCGACATCAAGCCGGGCCTGCATTTCAAGGTGCCGCTGGTGGAAAGCGTGCGCGTCTTCGACCGCCGTTTCCGGACCCTGGAAACCGCCCCGGAGCGCTACCTGACCCTGGAACGCAAGGACGTCAGCATCGACTTCTTCGCCGTGGGCTACATCTCCGACGTGCGCGCCTTCTACCGCGCCACCGGCGGCGAGGAAAAGACCGCCAACGAGCGCCTGGCCCCGATCATCACCGACTCGCTGCGCAACGAGATCAACTCGCGCACCCTGCAGCAGCTGGTGTCCGGCGACCGCAACGACATCGTCGCCAAGCAGCTCACCGCCATCAACGAGGGCGCTGCCACCCTGGGCATGAAGATCACCGATATCCGCCTGAAGCAGATTGACCTGCCGACCGAGAGCGAAGTGATCAAGCAGGTCTACGAGCGCATGCGCGCACAGCGCATGCAGGTGGCCAGCAAGCTGCGCGCCGAGGGCGAGGAGCAGGCCCGCACCATCCGCGCCTCCGCCGACCGCGACCAGACCGTGCTGGTCGCCGAAGCCACCCGCGATGCGCAGAAGCTGCGCGGCGAAGGCGATGCCGCCGCCGCCCGCATCTACGCCGAAGCCGCCAACCGCGATCCCGGCTTCTACGCCTTCCAGCGCAGCCTCGAGGCCTACCGCGCCTCGTTCAGCGACGGCCAGAGCGTGATCGTGCTGGACAAGGACGACCCGTTCCTGCAGTACATGAAGAGCGATCGCTGATCGCCGTTCTCCTGACGAAGCGTCTTTCCCCCGCTTGCGGGGGAAGGTGCCCGAAGGGCGGATGAGGGGCTCTTGATCCTGCTTTCAGCTCGTTCACAAGCAAAAGCACCCCCTCCCAACCTCCCCCTACTCGCTGCGCGAGCAAGGGGAGGGGCAACGGCAGGGTAGCCCCCGTCCCCCAAAACCCGGATAATGCACAAAAGCCGGATGGGGCTGCTCTGAAACGAGTGCTTCCCCTCCGGCTTTTTCCGTGTACGGATCCCGTAGGAGCGGCCCATGGCCGCGAGCTCTTGCCGGATATCCGCATCACGCCAAAAAGCTCGCGCCCATGGGGCGCTCCTACATCGCCTCGAATATCCGGAGTTTTGCCATGGGTCAGTCAGTCGTCGTTCTCGGTGCCCAGTGGGGCGATGAAGGCAAGGGCAAGATCGTCGATCTGCTCACCGAGGAAATCGGCGCCGTGGTGCGCTTCCAGGGTGGCCACAACGCCGGCCACACCCTGGTCATCAACGGCAAGAAGACCGTCCTGCACCTGATCCCCTCCGGCATCCTGCGCGCCGACGCGCTGTGCCTGATCGGCAACGGCGTGGTCATCTCGCCGTCCGCATTGATCAAGGAAATCGGCGAACTGGAAGACGCCGGCGTCGAAGTGCGTTCGCGCCTGAAGATCTCCCCGGCCGCGCCGCTGATCATGCCGTACCACATCGCCCTGGACCAGGCCCGCGAAATCAATGCCGGCGGCAAGGCCATCGGCACCACCGGCCGCGGCATCGGCCCGGCCTACGAAGACAAGGTCGCGCGCCGCGGCATCCGCATCGCCGACCTGCATTACCCGCAGCAGCTGGAAGAACTGCTGCGCACCGCGCTCGATTACCACAACTTCGTGCTGACCAAATATCTCGGCGCCGATGCGATCGATTTCCAGAAGACCTACGACGAGGCGCTGGCCTTCGGCGAATACGTGCAGCCGATGAAGTCCGACGTGGCCGGGATCCTCCACGACCTGCGCAAGCAGGGCAAGCGGGTCATGTTCGAAGGTGCGCAGGGTTCGCTGCTGGACATCGACCACGGCACTTATCCCTACGTCACTTCGTCCAACACCACCGTCGGCGGCGCGCTGGCCGGCACCGGCGTCGGCGCCGATGCGATCGACTACGTGCTGGGCATCTGCAAGGCCTATGCGACGCGCGTCGGCGGCGGCCCGTTCCCGACCGAGCTGGACGACGAAGTCGGCGAGGAAATCCGCAAGAAGGGCCAGGAATTCGGCGCCACCACCGGCCGGCCGCGCCGCTGCGGCTGGATCGACATCGTCGCCTTGAAGCGCGCCGTCGCCATCAGCGGCATCAGCGGCCTGTGCATCACCAAGCTCGACGTGCTGGACGGCATGGAGAAGCTGAAGATCTGCATCGCCTACGAGTACCACGGCAAGCGCACCGAGTACGCGCCGCTCGACGCGCAGGGCTGGGAAGAGTGCACGCCGGTGTACCTGGAATTCCCGGGTTGGGACGAGAACACCCACGGCATCACCGAGTGGGACAAACTCCCCGCCGCCGCCCGCGCCTACCTGCGCGCGCTGGAAGAACTGGCCGGCTGCCCGCTGTCCATCGTCAGCACCGGCCCGGACCGCGACCACACCATGGTCCTGCAGGATCCGTTTGCCTGATCCGCTGTGCCCCCTCCCTTGCGAAGCAGGGGAGGGCCGGGGAGGGGTGCCTTTGATTTTGCCGTTGCCGTTGCTATCTCAAGCCACATAAAAAGCCCCGCATCGCGGGGCTTTTTCGTTTCTCGGCTCCTGAGAACCCGCAACCCCACAATGCCGCATGACCAAAAGG
>JBOHXX010000289.1:0-4019 GCA_050737675.1 Pseudoxanthomonas sp. | reverse complement strand
GCCCACGTCCAGGCCGATCGCGCGCACCGCGCGCACCGCCATGTCGCGGTTGTCGGGGTGGATGATGTCGGTGACGTCGGTGGCGGTGCCGCCGGTGGACAGGTTGGCGGTGGAACGCAGGTAAACGACTTCACCTTCCCTGGGCACGGAGAAATGGTTGTAGCCGACGCGTTCCAGCATCAGGTCGGCCTGCGCATCCAGTTCCAGTTGGGTCAGTACCTTTTCGTGGCCGACGCCGCGACGCGGATCCGAATTCACCTGATCGACCAGTTCGATGATGTCGCTCTTGCCATCGCCGACCACGTGGCCGGGCGTGCGTCGGGTGGCGGCGATCAGTTCGCCGTTGACCACCAGCAGGCGGTGGTCGTCGCCGCCGATGTAGGTTTCGACGATGACCGAGCGCGAATGCTCGCGCGCCGCGGCGAAGCCCTCGCGGATCTCGTCGTCACCGGAGATATTGATGGTGATGCCGCGGCCATGGTTGCCGTTGTAGGGCTTGGTGACCACGGTGCCGCCGAGCTTGCGCGCGGCACGCAGGGCGCCGCTGGCATCGCTGACCAGTTCCTGGCGCGGCACCGGCAGGCCCAGCGAGGCGAGGATCTTGTTGGTCTCCTCCTTGTCGCTGGCCAGTTCCACCGAGATATGCGGGGTCTTGCCGGTGATGGTGGCCTGGATGCGTTGCTGGTACTTGCCGTGGCCGAACTGGATCAGCGACTGCTGGTTCAGGCGCAACCAGGGGATGCCGCGCTCCTCGGCCGCGCGCACCAGCGAGGCCGTGGACGGGCCCAGCGCGCGGCGTTGCGCGTAACGGATGAAATCGACGCGCGCGGTATCCCAGTCCCAACCCTCCGGCACGCTGCCCTGCGGACGCAGCTCGACCGGCAGCAACGAGGAAAGCAGCTTCAGCGCCAGTTCGCCGGCGGCGATGCCTTCCTCCTTCTGCGCATATTCGTAGACCACGCTGTACACGCCGGGACGGTCGTCGCCGACGCTGCGGGTCCTGCCGAAGGTGACGTTTTCGCCGGCCACGTTCTGCAGTTCGATGGCGGCGTGTTCCAGCACATGGCCGAGCCAGGTGCCTTCACCCTCGCGCATGCGGCGGATGAAGCCGCCGGGTTCGCGGTAGGAGCAGCCATGCTCGGACAGGCCGGGCAGGGCGGCGACGAGGCCATCGACGAACGCCGCGCCCAGTTTGCCGGTGGGCCATGCTTCCAGCGCCTGCAGGTCCAGTTCCAGGCGGATCACCGGGAAATGGGCGTATTGCGAGGGACCGACGTAGACGGAACGTTCGAGGATGCGCATTGCCTTACCTCTGGATGTTTGGGTTTCGGATCAGCTTGTTTTCGAGACGGCCAGCGAACCAGCCGAGGCCTTGCGGGTATGCAGGTTGAAGGTAGCGCCGGCGACCAGGATATGCACGGTCAGGCCGAGCAGGCAGACCGGCTCGTCCTCGCGGACCTGGGCCATGGAGGAGAAGGTGAGCCCGTCGGCATCGACCACGGTGACGGCGCCGCTGCCTTCCACTTCCAGGGTGTTGTCCGGGCCGATGAAGGCGGCGGTGTCCTCGTCCAGCCCGATGCCGATGGCAAACGGGTTGTAGGCCAGCGCCGCGACCAGGCGGCCGAGGCGGTCGCGCTGGCGGAAATGCTGGTCGATGACGAAGCGGTTGGTCAGGCCCAGGCCCGGGGCCAGGCGCACGCTGTCGGCCTGTGGCGAGGAGCCTTCCTTGCCGAAGCCGATCATGTGCTCGCTGAGGATGCTGGCGCCGGCGCTGGTGCCGCCCACGGTGACGCCGGCGGCATTGCGCTCGCGGATGAGTTTCGCCGCCGGGGTGCCGCCGAGGATGGTGGACAGGCGCAACTGGTTGCCGCCGGTGAAGAAGATGCCGCTGGCGCGTTCGATGCGGGCGAGGCGGTTGGGTTCCTGGCAGTCGCGGCGGGTGTCGAAATCGATCACGTCGACACTGGCGGCACCCAGGCCCTCGAAGATTTCCTCGTAGCGGGGACCGGTTTCAGCCAGTTGGCTGGCCGTGGGGATGACCACGATATTGGCGTCCCGGCCGCCGCAGAGGCCGAGGAAACGCTTGAGGATGCGGGGGTTGTCTTCCTTGTTCTCGGCGCCGCCGATGGGAACGATCCAACCTCTTTCGCCACCATCGGCGACCTTGCTGGGACACATGCAGTACGACTCCTGACAGCTGAAGGGCTTCGCGCTACGCCGCCGCGACGGGAGTCCGGCGGCGCCACGCGCCACGGGTTCCCGATTTCCCCCGATGAAGCCCCCCCGATGTCAGCCCGCAACCTGCGCGAACCGGCTTTGGAAAGGTAGCACGGGCGAGTTGGGTTGTTGGTGGCGGCCTTATCTGTGTAGGAGCGGGCCTTGCTCGCGATGCTCTTCATGCTCTTCGTCCGGATCGCCGAGGCATGACGGAGAGCTCGCGCCGAAGGGACGCTCCTACAGACCAACCACCAACTCCCAACCACCAACCGCTACAATTTCCCCAAGGCCCCGTAGCTCAGCTGGATAGAGCGGTCCCCTCCTAAGGGACAGGTCGTGCGTTCGAATCGCGCCGGGGTCACCATCTTCTTGGTTTCAAGTGCAACTTGTAAAAGTGCAGCTTGTCGCACTGCAGCACTTGACAGCCCCCCGCGTATTCATGTCCCCTAGGGCCATGCCTTCCTTCGCCAACTCCGCATCGTTCCGCCCGACGACCGCCCTGGTCCCGTCGCGTGCGCTTGCCGGTTCCGGCCTGGGTCGCATTACCACCGCCACTACCCCGATTACCGGGGTGCGGTGGATCGTGTTCGCGTAAGTCTCGCAAACCACGTCCCCGCACCCGGATCAGGAGGCGGGGGAACCCGGAACCTGGCCGAGCGGTGACCTTACCCAGAGGTTCTTCGCTTTATGTCGTCCGCAGCGCAATCATCCGAGTCTGCTCCACGCACCATCGTGCACAAGTTCGGCGGCACCTCGGTGGCCGATGCCGAACGCTACCGGCATGTCGCCGGATTGCTGCTGGCGCGCGACGAGCAAGTACAGGTCACCGTCGTGTCGGCGATGAAGGGCGTCACCGATGCCCTGATCAGGCTGTGCGAACTGGCTTCGGCCAGCCGCAGCGAATGGCGCGAACCCTGGCACGAACTGCGCGCCCGCCATCGCGGCGCGGTGGTCTCGTTGCTGGGCGAGGATTCCGGCCCGACCCTGGAATGGCTGGACGAACGTTTCGACAAGCTGGCCGAGATCCTGGCCGCGCTGGCGGTGATCGGCGAACTGCCGCGCGAGGTGCTGGACCGGGTGCAGGGACTGGGCGAAGTGTGCTCGGCGCGATTGCTAGGCGATTATCTCAAGTCCAAGGGCGAGGACTGCGCGGTACTCGACGCGCGCGAGGTGCTGGTGGTGGATCACAGCGACCTGGGCGTGGTAGTGGATTGGGGAACCAGTGCCTCGCGCCTGGCCGAATGGCGGGCACGCCATCCGCAGCGGCGCGTGGTGGTCACCGGTTTCGTCGCCCGCGACCGGCAGAACCGCATGACCACCTTGGGCCGCAACGGCAGCGACTACAGCGGCGCGATCTTCGCGGCCTTGTTCGACGCGGCGGAACTGCACATCTGGACCGATGTGGACGGCGTGCTCTCCGCCGATCCGCGGGTGGTCCCGGAAGCGGTGCAACTCAGTGCGCTCAGTTACGACGAAGCCTGTGAACTCGCCTACTTCGGGGCCAAGGTCGTGCATCCGCAGACCATGTCGCCGGCGATCGAACGCGGCCTGCCGATCATCATCCGCAACACTTTCCACCCCGAGCATCCGGGCACCCGCATCACCGCCGAACGCGATGTCGCCGGCCCGGTGAAAGGTTTGACCCTGAGCGCCGACCTGGCGGTGCTGAACCTGGAAGGCACCGGCCTGATCGGCGTCCCCGGCACCGCCGAGCGGGTGTTCGCGGCCTTGCGCGAAGCGCGCGTGTCGGTGGTGATGATCTCGCAGGGTTCCTCGGAACACTCGATCTGCTGCGTGGTCCG
>JBOHXX010000288.1:0-4049 GCA_050737675.1 Pseudoxanthomonas sp. | reverse complement strand
ATCTTTGACTACGACGCCAAGCGCGAGCGCCTGGAAGAAGTAAACCGGGAACTCGAAAACCCGGATATCTGGAACAACGCCGAATACGCCCAGACCCTGGGCCGCGAGCGTTCCAGCCTGGAGAAGAACGTCAACGGCATCGCCAGCCTGGAAGACGGGCTGGGCGAGGCCAGCGAATTGCTCGACCTGGCCGAAAGCGAGGACGACGAGGAAACCGCGCAGGCGGTGGTCGCCGACGTGGCGGGGTTCAACACCCACGTCGAGAAGCTGGAGTTCCAGCGCATGTTCTCCGGCGAACTGGACCCGGCCAACTGTTTCGTCGACATCCAGGCCGGCGCCGGCGGCACCGAGGCCCAGGACTGGGCCGAGATGATGCTGCGCATGTACCTGCGCTGGTGCGAGTCGCGCGGCTGGAAGACCGAGCTGATGGAAGTCAGCGCCGGCGAAGTGGCGGGCATCAAGTCGGCCACGTTCCGCGTCGAAGGCGAATACGCCTATGGCTGGCTGAAGACCGAGATCGGCGTGCACCGGCTGGTGCGCAAGTCGCCGTTCGATTCCGACAACCGCCGGCACACTTCGTTTACCTCCGTGTTCGTGTCGCCCGAAGTCGACGACAACATCGAGATCGACATCAATCCGGCCGACCTGCGCACCGACGTGTACCGTTCCTCCGGCGCCGGCGGCCAGCACGTCAACAAGACCGAGTCGGCGGTGCGCATCACCCACATCCCGACCAACACCGTGGTCGCCTGCCAGACCGGCCGCAGCCAGCACCAGAACCGCGACAACGCGATGAAGATGCTGGCGGCCAAGCTGTACGAGCTGGAGATCCAGAAGCGCAACACCGAGCGCGACGCGCTGGAGGCGACCAAGTCCGACATCGGCTGGGGCAGCCAGATCCGCAACTACGTGCTGGACCAGAGCCGGATCAAGGACCTGCGTACCGGCATCGAACGCACCGACACGCAGAAGGTACTGGATGGCGACCTGGACGAATTCGTCGAGGCCAGCCTAAAGTCCGGACTGGAAGCGGGCTCGAAACGCAGCGATGCTTGACAGCGAGGAGTGAGTGGAGAGAAGTGAGTGGTGAGGAAAGCCAGATCCAGGCAGTCCTATCCACAAGTCTCTCCGACCGCTCCACTCACTTCTCACTTCTCTCCACTCACTCCCCCATAGCCCCCATGACCGAGCAGACTCCCGCACCGCTTACCGCGGACGAAAACAGCCTCATCGCCGAGCGCCGCGCGAAACTCACGGCACTGCGCGGGCAGGGCATCGCATTTCCCAATGACTTCCGTCGCATCGATTACGCGGGCGACCTGCAGGCGCAGTACGCCGACCCTGAGCTGTGGCCGGCCGAAACCCTGGAAGCGGCGCAGCGCGAGGTCAAGGTCGCCGGGCGGCTGATGGCCAAGCGGGTCATGGGCAAGGCCAGCTTTGCCCAGATCCAGGACGAATCCGGGCGCCTGCAACTGTTCCTGCAGACCAATACCCTGGGCGAGGTGTACGACGCGTTCAAGGGTTGGGATATCGGCGACATCATCGGCGTCGAAGGTGGTTTGACCCGCACCCGCACCGGTGAACTGTCGGTCAAGGTTTCCAGCCTGCGCCTGCTGACCAAGTCACTGCGGCCGTTGCCGGACAAATGGCACGGCCTGACCGACGTGGAACAGCGCTATCGCCAACGCTATGTAGATCTGATCGTCACGCCCGAAGCGCGTGAGGTCTTCATCAAGCGCTCGAAGATCATCCGCGCGATGCGCGAATGGCTGGATGCGCGGCGCTTCCTGGAAGTGGAAACGCCGATGATGCATTACATCCCCGGTGGCGCCGCGGCCAAACCATTCACCACCCATCACAACGCCCTGGACCTGGACCTGTACCTGCGCGTGGCCCCGGAGCTGTACCTCAAGCGCCTGGTGGTCGGTGGCCTGGAACGCGTCTACGAGATCAATCGCAACTTCCGCAACGAAGGCGTCAGCACCCGGCACAACCCCGAATTCACCATGCTGGAGTTGTACGAGGCCTACGCCACCTACAACGAGATCATGGACCTGACCGAAGGCGTGATCCGCGACGTGGCCCATGAAGTACTGGCCACCGGCCAGGTGCTGTGGGAAGGCGAGCAGATCGATCTTGACCCGGCTTTCCGGCGCTGGCGCATGGATGAAGCCGTGCGCCACCACAACCCTGAGATCAGCGCAGCGGATTGCACCGACCGCGATGCCCTGGTGCGCCATTGCGAACGCCTGAAGATCCACGTCAAGCCTGGCTACGGCTGGGGCAAGTTGCTGCTGGAAATCTTCGAGAAGACGGTCGAACACACCCTGATCCAGCCCACCTTCATCACCGACCATCCGGTCGAGGTTTCGCCACTGGCGCGGGCCAACGACGAACAGCCCGGCTACACCGACCGTTTCGAGCTCTTCATCAACGGCAAGGAACTGGCGAACGGCTTCTCCGAGCTCAACGACCCGGAAGACCAGGCGGCACGCTTCCAGGCCCAGGTCGAGGCCAAGGAGGGCGGTGACGACGAAGCCATGCATTTCGATGCCGATTACATCCGTGCGCTCGAAGTCGGCTTGGCCCCCACGGGCGGACTGGGGATCGGCATCGACCGCCTGGTGATGCTGCTGACCGGGTCGGATTCGATCCGGGACGTGCTGCTGTTCCCGTACATGCGCCCCGAAAGCACTGGCTGAGGCGGGCACTTCCACTTCACCTGGTGACGCCCGGGGGCAGGTTGTGCCCGGGCGCGAATCCCGCATTGGCGGCCAAGGAATGCCGGGCAGGGCGACTTGTCGCCCGGATAGCCGCTTTTAACGCGATATCGGTCACTATTTGCCGGGCAGGTGCAGGTCTCGCCACGATGGCATGGTTTCTGCGTCAATTTCCCGGCAAACAGGGCGTCCGGGGCAAGGCAGCCGAGTTGCCCCCCAGGCTCCCACGATTGATTTCAAGCCGACCATCGGGACCAGAGCACCGGTATATTCGCCAGCAGGCGGACATGCCAGGGAGATTGGAAATGCTAGATGCCAGCAGGGTCTACACCGGAGTATCCTCATCGGAAAGCCACAATGCGTGGCCCAATGGGGTAGGAAGCGACTTGGATATCGTCATAGTCGACGATCAGACTTCTGCGCGCACGATGCTGCGGCATGTGATCGAGGATATTGCCTCCGAATTGTCGGTACATGACTTCGGCGACCCGGCAGTCGCGCTGGCGTGGTGCGAGGCCAACCGCACCGACCTGTTGCTGCTGGATTACCGCATGCCGGGCATGGACGGGCTCGAATTCGCGCGCCGCTTCCGGCGCTTGCCGATGCATCGCGACATCCCGATCATCCTGATCACCGTGGTCGGCGACGAACCGATCCGCCAGGCGGCGCTGGAAGCCGGGGTAATCGATTTCCTGGTCAAGCCGGTACGCCCGCGCGAATTGCGCGCCCGCTGCCGCAACCTGCTACAACTCCGCCAGCAGAGCGAGAACATCAAGCAGCGCGCGATGTCGCTGGAGCAGCGCCTGCTGTCGAGCATGCACGAAGTGGAAGAGCGCGAACGCGAAACCTTGTCGCGCCTGGCCCGTGCCATCGAATACCGCGACAGCGGCACCAGCGCCTACCTGGAACGCATGGCCCATGTCGCCGGCCTGATCGCCGAACAGCTCGGCCTGCCCGAGGACGAAGTGCGCGCCATCGAGATGGCCGCGCCGCTGCACGACATGGGCAAGATCGCCATCCCCGATTCGGTGCTGATGAAGCCGGGCCCGCTGACCGAGGAAGAAACCGAGGTCATGCGCCGCCACCCCCGCATCGGCCACGAATTGCTCAGCGGCAGCCACAATCGTTTCATCCAGGCCGGCGCGATCATCGCCCTGCGCCATCACGAGCGTTACGACGGCAGCGGCTATCCTGATGGCCTGAAGGGCGACGCCATCCCGTTGGAAGCAAGGATAGTGGCGGTTGCGGACGTATTCGATGCGCTCATTTCCCCTCGCCCCTACAAGAAGGCCTGGGACAAGGACGCCGCGCTGGCCTACCTGTATGCAC
>JBOHXX010000287.1:0-4086 GCA_050737675.1 Pseudoxanthomonas sp. | reverse complement strand
GAGCAGGCCTGCGGGGTGGATGTGGCTGGATCAATCGTGGACCATATCGTTTCTATTTGACGTTTTATTCATGTATATCAAATAGATACAAGAATACGGGATTTTCATCACAGCGATCCAAGCTGTTTTTTAACAGTGGTTTAATCGCCACCCGCGTAGCTTTGCGGGGCCGCAAGTCTGTATCCCATCGCTATCGTCAGTGGCTTATGGAAGACAGGATTACGGTAATCGGGCAAACCTTTGACCCAGGCGGGCGTCTACCCGCCTGGGTCTTTTTGCTTTTGTGCCGGATCCCGGTTGGAGCAGGAGCTCCAAAGCTGTGCAAAAATCGGAAACCGGACTGGAATCCCGCTTACAGTCCGAAGTGAAGGATCCGTGGATCCTTTGGCAAGACTGAAGCGTGGATATCGGAGGAGCTTCAGACAATGTATCGATTTGCTTATTTCATTTTGCTTTCCTTGGCCGCCAGTACCGCGTTCGCGGCTTCGAAGAAGGATGCCGCCGCACTGGACCTGAATGCTTCGTTCACGCAACAGAAAGCACAGATCGAGCGCGACCTGGGCGATGGCGAAACCTACACGGAGATCAGTTCGCAGGACCGCGCGACGGTGAGGGAAGCGCTGAACAGGATAGCCGGCAAGCTGGACATGGCCGGCAGCGTGGAAAGCCTGACCGGGCAGCAGAAGGCCGACGTATTCAATGACCAGGAAAAGATCAATACCATCCTGACCAAGGCCAGCGAGGATAGCCGGCTCGTGTGCAGACGCGAAATGAAGGTGGGCTCGCACCGTCCTATCACTGAATGCCTGACGGTTGCCGAACGCCAGCGTGCCTACGAAAACGCGCAGAAGACCATGCGTGACGTTAAAGTCCCCACTCTGCAAGCAAGATAAGGTTCGACAGTGCGCATTCTCGTCATAGAAGACAACAGCGACATCGCCGCCAACCTCGGGGACTACCTCGAGGATCGTGGCCACACCGTGGATTTCGCTGCGGACGGAGTGACCGGGTTACACCTCGCGGTAGTACATGACTTCGATGCGATCGTGCTGGATCTCAACCTTCCGGGCATGGATGGCCTCGAGGTCTGCCGCAAGCTGCGCAACGAAGCGCGCAAGCAGACCCCGGTGCTGATGCTGACCGCGCGCGACACGCTGGACAACAAGCTGGCGGGGTTCGATTCAGGCGCCGACGATTACCTGATCAAGCCGTTCGCTCTGCAGGAAGTCGAGGTCCGCCTCAATGCCTTGTCGCGGCGCGGCAAGGGCGTGCAGACGCGGGTGCTGGAAGTAGGCGAGCTGGAGTACAACCTGGACACGCTGGAAGTACGCCGTCTGGGCAAACTGCTGCAGCTCAACCCCACCGCGTTGAAGATCCTGCAGGCGTTGATGGAAGCCTCGCCTGCCGTGGTCACGCGCCAGGAACTGGAGACCCGGGTCTGGGGCGAAGAGTTGCCGGATTCGGATTCGCTGCGCGTGCATATCCACGGCCTGCGCGCGGTAGTGGACAAACCATTCCCCACGCCTTACATCCAGACTCGCCACGGAATCGGTTATCGCATCGCGGCGCCAGATGGCGGAAGCTGATCCGTCCAGGGCTCCCCGGCGGCCGGCAAGATTCCGGCGCCGGCTGCGAAGCCGCATCATCCTGGCGTTCGTGCTGCTCGGCTTCGGGTTGACCGCGTTGTTCGCGTTCGCCACCAACTGGACCCGCGGCCGCGTCGAGAACCAGATCGTCGAAGATGTAATGAATCGCAACATCGACGCATACGCGCGCCAGTACTATTCCCAGCCGAACAAGAAGCCCGAATTCGGCGTGCAGCAAATGCTCGGCCGTGTAATCGGAAAAGATCGGTTCGACGAGCTGAGAATCGAACAGCCGGACTGGTACGAATTGTCGGACGGCATCCATAGTATCCAAGGCAAGAATTCCGACGGTAGCCCATTCGCTTACAAGCTCGCCGTGCGCAAGACGCCGAAAGAGTGGTTCTTCCTGGCCTACGACATGACCCAGGCCACGCGCGGCGAGGCGCAGTTCAACCGGGCCATCTACATCTCGGTGGTTTTCTTCACCTTGCTGTCGTTGCTGGTCGGCTGGTGGTCGGCTTCGCGCGTGATGAGTCCTGTTTCCGAGCTCGCCGCCCGCCTGCGTGCGTACCGTGGCAGCAGCAATCCGAAGCCGCTGGCCACCCATTTCCCCGAGGATGAAGTTGGCGAACTGGCCAAGGCGCTCGACGATTATTCCGCGCGTCTGACTGAAGTGGTGAAACGCGATCGCGAATTCAATGCCGATGTCAGCCATGAGTTGCGCACGCCGCTGGCCGTGATCCGTGGTGCGACCGAATTGTTGTTGAACCATCCCGGCCTGGAAGAGAAGGCCGAGCAGCGGCTGCTGCGCATCCAGCGCGCCGAACAGCAATGCACCGACCTGATCGGTTCGCTGCTGCTGCTGTCGCGCAACGAACGCGGGCAGGGCAACACACTGGTCGCGCGGGTCGCCGAGCAGTTGCTCGACGCGGGCCGCGCGCAACTCGGTGGAAAACCAATCGTCTTGCGCATGGAAGGCGAAAGCGGGTTGACCGTGGATGCGCCGGAAGCCGCCGTGTCCGTGGCCCTGGGCAACCTGGTCGGCAATGCAGTGAAATACACACTGGAAGGCGAAGTGCTGGTGAAGCTGATGGCCGACAGCGTGGAGGTCATCGATTCCGGCCCGGGCCTGAGCCCGGAAGATGCAGCGCGTCTGTTCGAGCGCGGTTATCGCGGCACCCACGCGGGGCATTCCCAGGGCGGCGGTATCGGCCTTTCGATCGTAAGCCGCCTGTGCGAACTTTACGGCTGGCAGGTCGGTGTGCGGCCCGGCCAGGAACGTGGCGTCATCGCCACGTTGAAGTTCACGACCGACTGATTTCGTCTTTGTAGAGCCGCGCAAGCTCGGCTCTACAAGCAAGGGATGCAACCCCTGGTTCGCGGCTCAGAGGTAATCCAGCCAGCCGTGCTTGTCCTCGGTCCGGCCTTCGAACAGGCCGAAGAACAGGTCCTGGATCTTCCGGGTCACTGGCCCTGGTTTGCCATCGCCGACCGGCTTGCCGTCGACCGAGCGCAACGGAGTGATCTCCGCGGCGGTGCCGCACATCAGCAGTTCGTCGCACAGATAGAGGTATTCGCGCGGCAGGTCGCGTTCGATCACTTCGATGCCGTTGTCGCGGGCCAGGCGGATGATCGAGTTGCGGGTGATGCCGGCCAGCAGCGAAGCGCTGGCCGGGGTGGTATGCAAGGCGCCCTCGAACACCAGGAACAGGTTTTCGCCCGCGCCTTCGCTAAGCAGGCCGGTGGAGGCCAGGGCGATGCCTTCGCCGTAGCCATGGCGGCGCGCCTCGCGGGTCACCAATTGACCGGAAAGATAATTGCCGCCCGCCTTGGCGCCCGCAGGCAGGGTATTGGGCGCGAAACGCTGCCAACTGGAGACGCAGGCATCGATGCCTTTTTCCATGCCGTCCTCGCCCAGGTAACGGCCGAACTCCATCGCCGCGACGGCCACGTCGATCGGTGTATCGGCGGCGATGCCGACCCCGCCATAACCGCGGAACACGATCGGGCGCAGGTAGGCCTTGCTCAGGCCGTTGACCCTGATGATGTCGCGACAGGCCGCGTTGATTTCATCCAGCGTGTAGGGAATGACGATGTCGTAGATCTTGGCCGACTGGAACAGGCGCTTGTTGTGGTCGTTGAGGCGGAAGATCGCGGTGCCTTTCGGGGTCTCGTAGGCGCGGATGCCCTCGAACACCGACGAGCCGTAGTGGATGGCATGCGCCATGACATGGGTGGTGGCTTCCGCCCAGGGCTTGATGACGCCGTTGTGCCAGATCTTTTCGGGGAAATTCATGCGCGTGCTCCTGTGGACGCCCCCATTCTGCCAGCTGTACCGCGCTTTTGCCCTCCAGGGGAAGTTCCTTCGGCGCGTAGGAGCGGGCCTTGCCCGCGATGCTTCTGGCTTTGTGGATCCGAGCTTGCTCGGATGCTCTTTGATCTTCGCGGAAAAGCATCCGAGCAAGCTCGGACCTACAAGGCAACGGCAAAAGCATCGCGG
>JBOHXX010000286.1:0-4120 GCA_050737675.1 Pseudoxanthomonas sp. | reverse complement strand
CAACAGGTCCGGATTGCGATGGCGCACGCCCAGCGCATCGCCGGGTTCGTAATGCAGGCCGGAACCCTGCAGCGACAATTCGATATGGCGTACGTCCTTGCCGACACCACCGTATTTCAGGAAGCCAACGCCCTTGAACTCGCGCCCGCTGATGCGCTGGTTGAGCAGCAGTTCGGCAGCGAAAGGCTTGTCGTGCGAATACGCCGAGGCCGCATGCGGACGCAGCGCGGTGATCGTGGCCGAAGGCGTGGTCGAGGCCTTCAGCAGGGTCTTCGCGTGGTCCAGCGCCTGTCCGCGCCAGGGCAGGGCGACGCTGTCGATGTCCAGGTCGGCTTCGCCGACGGCGAACAGGCGGCTTGCGCCCAGTTCGGCCAGGCGTGCGTCCAGCTTGCGGCTGATGCCGCAGAAGTCGGCATAGCTGGAATCGCCCAGGCCGAGCACCGCGTATTTCAGTTCGGGCAGCTTCGGCGCGCGCTTGCCGACGAGGAATTCGACCAGGCCGATCGCGTCGTCCGGCGGATCGCCTTCGCCCTGGGTGCTGATGACGACATAGAGCAGGCGTTCGCTGGCCAGCTCGCGTTGCGGGTAGGCATCGGCGCGCAGCAGGCGCACGTTCAAGCCGGCAGCCTCGGCTTCGGCGGCCAGTTTCTCGGCCTCGCGCCGGGCGTTGCCGGTCTGGCTGCCATAGACGATGGTCAGGCGCTGGCTGGCCTGCGCCGCGCCGCCAGGGAGGACCGCCAGATGCGGGGTCGGATTGCCCTGGGCCAGACCGGCCGCGTAGCCGGAAAGCCACCACAGGCTCGGTCCATCGAGACCTTCCACCACCCGTGCCAGCAGCGCCTTGCGCTCATCGGGCAAGGGACTCGGGGCCAGCGCGGGAGTTGCAGCGGTCATGCCTTTGGCTCGCGAATGCCAGTGGAGGGACGGCCGATGTTAGGCAGGGGTCGACCGGTTCAGAAACGACATGTGGTTATGGCCTAATGCCCTGGGCTTATTTCCGCGCCATGGCGCCCGGGCCGAATACTCACCGGCCTTGCGGCGTGGGCCTGCCGGCCAGCTGATAACCTGCCGCATCGCTTCCATGCCTTTCCCGACCCAAGATCCTTGATGAGTTCCGTGCCCTCCCTGTCCCACCTCGACCGCCTCGAAGCGGAAAGCATCCATATCCTCAGGGAAGTCGCGGCCGAGTTCCGCAATCCGGTGCTGCTGTATTCGGTGGGCAAGGACAGCTCGGTGCTGCTGCACCTGCTGCTGAAGGCGTTCGCCCCGGCGCGGCCGCCGATCCCGTTGCTGCACGTGGACACGCGCTGGAAGTTCCGCGAGATGATCGCCTTCCGCGACCGCCGCGTGGCCGAGACCGGCACCGAGCTGCGCGTGCATATCAACCCCGACGGCATCGCCCAGGACATCGGCCCGATCAGCCACGGCGCCACCGTGCACACCGACGTGATGAAGACCCAGGGCCTGAAGCAGGCGCTGGACCAGTACGGCTTCGACGCGGCCATCGGCGGCGCGCGTCGTGACGAGGAAAAATCGCGGGCCAAGGAGCGGGTGTTCTCGTTCCGCAACGACAAGCACCGCTGGGATCCCAAGCGCCAGCGCCCGGAACTGTGGAACGTGTACAACGCGCGCATCGACAAGGGCGAGAGCGTGCGCGCATTCCCGTTGTCCAACTGGACCGAGCTGGACATCTGGCTGTACATCTATCGCGAAGGCATCCCGGTGGTGCCGTTGTACCTGGCCGCCGAACGCCCGGTGGTGGAACGCGACGGCGCGCTGATCCTGGTCGACGACGAGCGCCTGCCGCTGCATGACGGCGAGACGCCGCAGCTGAAGAGGGTGCGTTTCCGCACCCTGGGCTGCTATCCGCTGACCGGGGCGATCGAATCGGAGGCCGATACGCTGGAGAAGATCATCGCCGAGATGCTGGTGGCCACCAGTTCGGAGCGGCAGGGTCGGGTGATCGACCAGGATCCGACCGCGTCGATGGAGAAGAAGAAGCTGGAGGGGTATTTCTGATGGCGCGGGTTCCGGTTTTTGTAGGAGCGCCCCATGGGCGCGAGCTCTCCGATCACATCGCGACACCGCCAGGAGCTCGCGCCCATGGGGCGCTCCTACGGGTGCTTGGTCATGTCTGACATCGCCACTTACCTCAAGCAGCACGAAACCAAGCCGCTGCTGCGCTTCATCACCTGCGGCAGCGTCGATGACGGCAAGAGCACGTTGATCGGGCGGCTGCTGTACGACAGCAAGCGATTGTTCGACGACCAGCTGGCTGCGCTGACCGCGGACAGCAAGCGCCATGGCACGCGGGGCGAGGAGATCGACTACGCGCTGCTGCTCGACGGACTCGCCGCCGAGCGCGAGCAGGGCATCACCATCGACGTGGCCTACCGCTATTTCGATACCGAACGGCGCAAGTTCATCGTCGCCGACTGCCCGGGCCATGAGCAGTACACCCGCAACATGGCCACCGGCGCGTCCACCGCCGATCTCGCCGTGGTCCTGGTCGATGCGCGCAAAGGCCTGCTCACCCAGACCCGGCGGCACAGTTACATCGTTTCGCTGCTCGGCATCCGCCACGTAGTGCTGGCGGTAAACAAGATGGACCTGGTGGAGTACGGCCAGGCCGTGTTCGACGAAATCGTTGCCGGTTACCAGGCGCTCGCCGCGCAGCTCGGCATCGCCCAGGTCACCTGCATCCCGCTGTCGGCGCTCAACGGCGACAACCTCTCGCAGCGTTCCGACGCGATGCCCTGGTATCGCGGCCCGAGCCTGCTCGAACACCTGGAAATCGTGGAGCTCTCGGCGCAGGACACCAGCGGCGGCCTGCGCCTGCCGGTGCAATGGGTGAGCCGACCGAACCAGAATTTCCGCGGTTTCGCCGGCACCATCGCCGCGGGCATCGCGCGCGCCGACGATGAAGTGGTCGCCTTGCCTTCCGGCCGGCGTTCGCGCGTGGCCCAGGTGTTCGTTGCCGACAAGGAAGTGGCATCGGCGACCGCGGGGCAGGCGGTGACGCTCACGCTCGCCGACGAGATCGACATCAGTCGTGGCGACGTGATCGCCGCGGCCAGCGATCCGCCGCAGGTCGCCGACCAGTTCGCTGCGCACCTGTTGTGGATGGAAGATGCTGCGTTGCTGCCGGGACGGCCGTACTGGCTGAAGATCGGCACCCGCAGCGTCGCGGCCACGGTCAGCGAGATCAAGCACCGCATCGACGTCAACACCCAGGAACACCTCGCCGCCAAGCGCCTGGAGTTGAACGAGGTCGCCTACGTCAACCTGAGCCTGGACGAACCCATCGTCTTCGCGCCGTATGCCGAGAATCGTGCGCTGGGTGGCTTCATCCTGATCGACCGCCACAGCAACCACACGGTCGCCGCCGGCACCCTCGATTTCGCCCTGCGCCGCGCCGGCAACGTGCACTGGCAGCACCTGGAAGTGGACAAGGCCGCGCGCGCGAAGATCAAGGGCCAACAGCCGCGCGTGCTGTGGTTCACCGGCCTGTCCGGCGCCGGCAAATCGACGATCGCCAACCTGGTCGACAAACGCCTGCACGCGCTCGGTTACCACACCTTCCTGCTCGACGGCGACAACGTGCGCCACGGGCTCAACCGCGACCTCGGTTTCACCGACGAGGACCGGGTGGAAAACATCCGCCGCGTGGCCGAGGTCGCGCGGTTGATGGCCGATGCCGGGCTGATCGTGCTGGTCAGTTTCATCTCCCCGTTCCGTGCCGAGCGGCAGATGGCGCGCGCGCGGTTCGAGGAAGGAGAATTCCTGGAAGTCTTCGTCGACGTGCCGCTGGCCTTGGCCGAACAGCGCGACGTGAAGGGCCTGTACCGCAAGGCGCGGGCGGGGCAGATACCCAACTTCACCGGTATCGACTCACCGTATGAAGTGCCAGAGCACGCGGAAGTGCACCTGGATGCGGGCAGCGAAAGTCCGGAGAAGCTGGCCGCGCAGGTGCTGGAGAAACTCGGGTTGTCTTGAGTGCTTTGGGATCCGAGCTTGCCCGGATGTTTTCTCTTGTAGGTCCGAGCTTGCTCGGATGCTCTGCTCCAGCCTTGTAGGTCCGAGCTTGCTCGGATGCTCTTGCTGCAGAATCAAAAGCATC
>JBOHXX010000285.1:0-4148 GCA_050737675.1 Pseudoxanthomonas sp. | reverse complement strand
CCCATGGGGCGCTCCTACATGGGAATCGAGCTACTTCACCACGCGCAGGTGCGGGCGCTTGGCAGCAGGTGCGTCTTCCGGGGCCGGCGTGGAAGGTGAAGGCGGCTCGTCGTCGCCTTCCGGCCCGGTCGCCCCGGCAAGGTCGTCCGGCAAGGCCATGCCCTGCCCGGTTTCCCTGGCATAGACCGCCAGCACCGCCGAGATCGGCACCATCACCGGATAACTGACCCCGCCGAAGCGAGCGCTGAAACTGACCGAAACGTTGTCGATCTGCAGGCGCATCACCGCGCGCTCGGCGATGTTAAGCACCACCTTGCCTTCCTTCACAGCGCTGGAGGGCACTTGCACGCCCGGCTGGGTCGCATCGACCAGCAGGTGCGGGGTCATGTCGTTGTCGGCGATCCATTCGGACAGCGCCCGCAGCAGGTACGGGCGATGGCTGGTCATGCGCTGTGTTTCGTCGGTCATGCGATCACTCTAGCGTGCCGACCTGATACGACGGCTGACGCGGAAGGCTTACGCCGGAATCTCGCGCAGCCGCTTTTCCTGGTCGGTCAGGCTGCGCAGGAAGCCGGGGTTGCGGAAAATCCGGTTGCCGTAGTCCTCGATGGACTTGCCATCCTTGGGCAGCGGGATGTCCAGCGCAGGCAGGCGCCAGATGATCGGGGCCATGGCACAGTCGGCCAGGCTCATTTCCGGGTTGAGGAAGAACTTGCTGGCCTTGAACAGCGGCACCGAGGCGGTCAGCAATTCCTTCAGGCGCTTGCGGCCCGCTTCGGCCTGGGCCTTGTTGCCCATCTGGATGGCCTGCACCTGCGGCACCCAGTCGTGCTCGATGCGCAACATGGCCAGGCGCAGGCGGGCGCGGGAAAGTGGATCCACCGGCATCAACGGCGGATGCGGATAGCGCTCGTCCAGGTATTCGCTGACCACCGACGCGGCGTACAGGACCAGGTCGCGCTCCACCAGCGTGGGCACCGAGTGGTAGGGATTGAGATCGATCAGGTCCTCGGGCGGGTTCTGCGCATCCACCGGCACCAGGTCGTAGGTCACGCCCTTGGCCGCCAGCACAAGCCGCACGCGGTGGCACAACACGTCGTCCACGGAAGAAAACAGGGTCAAGGTATTTCGCATACGCGGACTCGCAGCCATCTGGCTCTCCGACGACCGGAACCGCCGGTCGCATCGACGCCGCCAGCCCTCTGCTGACGGTCGCCACGGCCCCGAGCGCGAATCCCCACGGGAAAGCCGACTCCTGCTTTCCCGCTACCGCGCCGATCAGGCGCGGTCCTGGAAGATACGCCTTAGTGCACGTCCTTCCAGTATTCCTGCTTGAGCAGGAAGGCCAGGAAGGTGAGCGCCACCAGGAACAGGATGACCCAGACGCCCATGCTCTGGCGCTTGAGTGCGGCCGGTTCGCCGACGTACTCGAGGAAGTTGGTGATGTCGCGCGCGGTCTGGTCGAACTGCACCGGGGTCTGGGTTCCCGGTTGGGTCACCTTCAACGCCTCGACATGGCGTTCGCCGATCTTGTCCGGCTCGCTCATTTCCGCATGCTGCAGGCCTTGCAGCTGCCACAGCGGATTGGGCATGGACGCATTCGGGAACAGCTTGTTGTTCCAGCCCAGCGGACGGCTTTCGTCCAGGTAGAACGACTTCAGGTAGGTGTAGATCCAGTCGCTGCCGCGCACGCGTGCGATCAGGCTGAGGTCGGGCGGCATCTTGCCGAACCACTTGGTGGCCGGATCGTGCGGCATCGAGACTTTCACCTGCTCGCCGAACTTGGCCCCGGTGAAGTTGAGGTTGTCCATCACCTCTTGCTCGCTCAGGCCCAGGTCCTCGGCGATGCGCGAATAGCGCATGTACTTGAGCGAATGGCAGCCGGAGCAATAGTTCATGTACAACTGGGCGCCGCGCTGCAACGAAGCCTGGTCGGTCAGTTCGTTGCCGGCCTGCAGGGTGTTGCCGCCTTCGCTGGCGAACGTGGAAAACGCCAGCAGCAGGGTGCCCGCGAAAACGGCGAGGCGCGAAGTCAATGTCTTAGTCATGCGTCGTCACCCGTTCCGGCACCGGCTTGGTTTTCTCGAATCCGAAGTATGTGTAGATCCACAGGAATGCGAAGAAGCCGAAATAGCAGACGGTCAGCACGCGGCCGATGATGGTCTCGACCGGATCCGTACCCGGACCGGCGCCGATCTTGCCCAGGTAGACGAAGCTGAAGGCGAAGATCGCAATGGCGATCTTGTACGGCAGGCCGCGGAACTTGATCGACTTGACCTTGCCGCGATCTAGCCAGGGCACGAAGAACAGCACCGCGATGGCCGCGAACATCACCATCACGCCGGCCAGCTTCTGCGGGATCACCCGCAACATCGCGTAGTAGGGCGTGTAGTACCAGACCGGCTTGATGTGTTCCGGGGTCACCAGGCGGTTGGCCTCGGTGAAGTTGTCGTGCTCCAGGAACCAGCCGCCCACCGCCGGGATGAAGAAGATGATGAAGGCGGCGAGGATCAGCAGGAAACCCACGCCGACCAGGTCCTTGACCGTGTAGTACGGATGGAACGGGATGCTGTCCTTGGGCGCGGTCGGCGACCAGCGGTTGCCCTTGGGACCGTGCTTGACGTCCACGCCTTCGGGATTGTTCGAACCAACCTCGTGCAAGGCGCCCAGGTGCAGGACCACCAACAGCAGCAACACCAGCGGCAGCGCGATCACGTGCAGGGCGAAGAAGCGGTTGAGGGTGGCGTCGCCGGGCAGGTAGTCGCCCATGATCCATTCGGTCAGGCCGTTGCCGATCACCGGAATCGCGCCGAACAGCGAGATGATCACCTTGGCACCCCAGAACGACATCTGGCCCCACGGCAGCACGTAGCCCATGAAGGCTTCGGCCATCAGCACCAGGTAGATCAGCATGCCCAGGATCCAGACCAGTTCGCGTGGTTTCTGGTACGAGCCGTAGATCAGGCCGCGGAACATGTGCAGGTACACGACGATGAAGAACAGCGAGGCGCCGGTGCTGTGCATGTAGCGGATCAGCCAGCCCCACTCCACGTCGCGCATGATGTATTCGACCGACGAAAACGCCTCGGCCGCGGACGGCTTGAAGTGCATCGTCAGGAAGATGCCGGTGACGATCTGGTTGACCAGCACCAGCAGGGCCAGCGAGCCCATGTAGTACCAGAAGTTGAAGTTCTTCGGCGCGTAGTACTCGGTCATGTGCTTGCGGTACACGGGCATGAAGCCCGGCGCGCGCGCGGTGAACCAGTCCCAGACGCCATCGGCGGTGCGGAGGAGGATGTTCTTCGCCATGGCTTAAGCAGTCCCCTTCGGATCGAGGCCGATCACCAGCGTGGTGTCGTTTTCGTAGTAATGCGGCGGCACCTTGAGGTTGATCGGCGCGGGCACGCCCTGGAACACGCGACCGGACATGTCGAAGCGCGACTTGTGGCAGGGACAGAAATAGCCGCCCTTCCATTCCGGATCGTACGGTTCGGGCTTGATCTCGGCGACCATTTCCGGCGAGCAGCCCAAATGGGTGCACAAGCCGACCAGGACCGAGATTTCCGGCTTGACCGAACGGAATTCCGGATTGCCCTTCAACACGTAGGCCGGCTGCTGGTCGAGGTTGGTCGACTCCGGATCGCGCAGGCGATCGTCCAGGGTCGGCAACGCATCCAGGATGGCCTTGGAGCGCTTCACGATCCAGATCGGCTGGCCGCGCCATTCCAGGACCAGGCGCTGGCCTTCCTGCAAACCGGTCAGGTCCGCAGTGACCGGCGCGCCGGCCAGTTTGGCCTGTGCGCTCGGGTTCCACGACTTGATGAACGGTACTGCTACAAACCCGGCTCCCACCGCGCCGACCACAGCCGTGGTCGCGGTAAGGAACCGGCGTCGGCCCGTATTCACAGGCTCATTGACCCCATCATTGGCCATCCGGCACTCCACAAAACATTCAGGTAGCTAAAGGGCTGCCAAAGCCGACGCCATACCCGGGCGTGGGCCGCAAAAGACGGCAAAGTGTAACGGAAGCCTTAATCCGCCGACAACGTCGGCTACCAAATCAATGACTTGGAGCGCCCTGATGGCGCCGGCATGCGGTCAGCGTGCGCCGACCGCACCGCGATATCGGTCGGCAAGCACGCCTACCC